>JAKSCZ010000354.1 GCA_022360335.1 Pseudomonadota bacterium | reverse complement strand
GCGGCCCGTCAGACCGCGTCGCCGAGGCCGACCGGCCGTTCCGGATCGCGGATCCACTCACTCCAGGAACCCACATAGAGCCGCGGCTCGCCGTAGCCCGCCTCGAGGCCGGCTATCGCGAGATGACAGGCGGTTACGCCCGAACCGCACATGACCGACCACGGCACGCCCGGATCGTCGCCGAGGACGTCCCTCATCCGGCGCGCCCGCTCCTCGCGCGATCGCCAGCTGCCGTCCTCGTTGAGGAATTCGGTAAACGGCAGATTGACGGCTCCCGGCACGTGCCCCGCGACCGCGTCGACGGGCTCCATCTCGCCCCGGTACCGCGCGCGATCGCGCGCATCGAGGAGACGACGCCCGCCGATACCCTCGAGGTCGCCGGCCAGTTCCCGCGTCGTCAGGACCAGTTCCGGGCGGAGGCGCGGCTCGAAACGCGTCGCCGCGGACTGCGACTCGCCGGTGTCCACCGGCAGACCGAGCGTCTGCCAGCGGGCGAAACCGCCGTCCAGCAGACGGACCTCGTCGTGGCCGAGCCAGCGCAGAATCCACCAGGCCCGCGCGGCCATCGCCCCGCTGCTGCCGTCGTACACGACGATGCGGCTCGCATTGTCGACGCCCAGGCGTCCGAGCCGTGCCGCGATCGTATCGACGTCGGGCAGAGGATGTCTGCCGGTCCGCGCTGAAACCGGACCGGCGAGGTCGTCGTCGAGATCGATGAACCGCGCGCCGGCTATGTGCCGTTCGAGGAACGAGCGCCGCCCGGCCGCCGGGTCGCCGAGGTCGAAACGGCAGTCGAGAACGACCAGCCCCGGCTCGTCGAGACTTTCCGACAGCTCATTCGCGACTATCAGTATTCGTTTGTCCGTCATCGGGTCGCTGTCGTCGGTTCGTTCCGATATCGCTCTTGTACACGTCCGGGCAGTCTTGGACAATAGCAGCCCCGCGGGGACTCGCCCGCAACTCCGGATCGTCGGGAGCGCATACGTGGAGAAAATCGTGGTCGGCCTGAAGCGCGTCGTTGACTACAACGTGCGGGTTCAGGTCAGGAGTGACGGCAGCGGTGTCGAAACCGACGGCGTCAAGATGAGCATCAACCCGTTCGATGAGATCGCACTCGAAGAGGCCCTGCGCATCCGGGAAGCAGGCAAGGCGTCGGAAGTCATCGTCGTATCCGTCGGGACACCGGAAGCGCAACAACAGTTGCGGACCGGCCTTGCCATGGGCGCCGACCGGGCCATACTCGTGCGGCTGGATGGAGACGTCGATCCCCTCAGCGTGGCGCGTGTCTTCAAGGTCATCGTGGACAGGGAAGCTGCGGATCTCGTGATACTCGGCAAGCAGGCGATCGACGGCGACAACAGCCAGATCGCGCAGATGCTCGCCGCCGTCTGGGGGCGCCCCCAGGCGACCTTCGCATCCGGCGTCACGGTCAATGACGATTCTCTGAGCGTGGTGCGCGAAGTCGACGCGGGCCTGGAGACGGTCGAGGTCGACCTGCCGGCTGTCGTTTCGGTCGATCTGCGCCTCAACGAGCCGCGCTACGTGAAGCTGCCGGATATCATGAAGGCGAAGAAGAAACCGCTCGACGAGATTGCCCTCGCCGATCTCGGCGTCGACGCCGCGCCGGCGATCCGGGAACTCTCGTGCGCGCCGCCAGAGGATCGACAGCGCGGCATCATGGTCGAAAACGTCGCCGGCCTCGTAACTGCACTCAAAGACAAGGGGCTCGTGTAATGGCCAAAGTCCTCATTGTCGCCGAACACGACGGTTCGGCCCTCAATCCCAGCACCGCAAAATGCGTCAGCTGCGCAGCAGCCGTCGACGGCGCGGAAATCGATGTCGTCGTGCTTGCGGCTTCGGTATCCGGCATTGCCGCGCAGGCGGCCGGGATAGACGGCGTCGCGCGCGTCCTGACGCTCGAGCGCGCCGAGAACGAATACCCGGTAGCCGCCGTGCTGGCGCCTCAGGTCGCCGCACTCGCGCCCGGCTACTCGCACGTCTTCGGTCCGTCGACGACCTTCGGCAGGGACCTGATGCCGCGCGTTGCCGCCCTGCTGGGCGTCAACCAGGTCAGCGACGTCATGAGTGTCGAAGGCAGCCACACGTTCAGACGACCGGTCTACGCCGGCAATGCAATCGTCACGGTCGAGGCGCCCGGGGACAGCGTCCTCGTGGCGACCGTACGCGTGGCCTCGTGGCCGGCCGCGGCGGGCGGCAACCCGGCGCCGGTCGAGGCGGCCGGGGCCGTCGATGTCGAGCTGCCCTCGCACACGCGCTACGTCGGGCTTGAGGCCGACGCCTCCGACCGGCCGGATCTGCAGACGGCCTCGCGGGTCGTCGCGGGCGGTCGCGC
>JAKSCZ010000046.1 GCA_022360335.1 Pseudomonadota bacterium | reverse complement strand
GCTGGGTTTCGGTTTTCTTCGAAGACGGCGTCGTCAGCGAGGTCCGCAGGGACCAGACGCTAGACCCGGGCCTTTAGGCGCCGCGCTTCCCTGGGATCGATTTCGAGGGGGCGGTAGAGCTCCACCCTGTCACCGTCGCCGACCGGCCTGCCGCGTTCGACGGGCCGCCCCCAGATACCCGCCTGCAGTATGTCGAAGTCGACCTCCGGAAACCGTCGCGCGAGCCCGCTGGCGGCAATCACGTCGCCGACGGTGGCGCCGTCGGCGACGTCCAGCGGCAGCAGCACCTGCCGATGCGGCAGGGCGAAGACGACCTCAACGTGCATAGATCGTCGCTGCGCGCTGCGTAAAGGAGTCCACGAGCGCGTTGCAGGTGCTCTCGAAGAATCGTCCGAGTATCGCGTCGGTCGCCTTGCTGTCGAATTCGAATTCCATCTGCAGTACGACCCTGCAACCCTCCTCCCCGAGTTGCCGGAAGGTCCAGCCGCCCGACATGTGCCGAAACGGACCCCCCACGAGTTCGATCCCGAGAGACTCGTTTTCGACGAACCGGTTACGTGTGCGAAAGCGCTTGCTGATCCTGCCCCGGTGCAGTTCGAGAGAGGCTTCGATGAAGTCGTCGCCGCGGATGTGAACCTCGGCGTCGTTGCACCAGGGCAGGAACGAGGGATAGGCCTCGACGTCCTTGACGAGCTCGAACATCTGGGCCGCCGAATACGGCACCAGGGCACTGCGGCTGACCTTGCGCATGCGACGTAAGCGGACGGGACGCTGGCCGGCGCCGCGATTACCGGACGGCGTTGATCAGGACCAGCAGGATGCCGATCGGCGCGACGAAACGCGCAAGCACTCGCCAGAACCTGAACAGGTTGCCGGACGTGCCGAGTTCGTCCGACGTCGAGTTGCGGCACATGACCCAGCCCGCGAATATCGTGATCAACAGGCCGCCCAGCGGCAACATCACGTTACTCGTCAGGTAATCGATGTTGTCGTAGATCGTGCCCGCGAGAAACTCGAAGTCGGACAGTACGTTGAACGAGAGCACCGACCCGAAGCCGACGAACCAGATCAGCAGCCCGACAGCGACGGTCGCCTGCGCACGCGTCTTGTCGAAGTGTTCGACGATCCACGCGACAGCCGGCTCCATGAGGCCGATCGCCGAGGTCCAGGCGGCGAACGACAGCAGGACGAAGAAGATCGTCGAGAAGAATACGCCGCCGGCCATCTGGCCGAAGGCCAGCGGCAGCGTATTGAAGACGAGCCCGGGACCGTCGGCCGGCGTCAGGCCGTTCGCGAAAACGAGCGGGAAAATCGCGAGTCCGGCGAGGATGGCGATCGACGTATCCGCGGTGACGACGGCGGCCGACGCTCCCGTGATCGACGTCTCCTCGGGCAGGTAGGCCCCGTACGCCATGACGGCGCCCATGCCGATACTCAAAGTGAAGAACGCCTGGCCGAGCGCGGCGAGAACGCTGCCCCAGGTCAGGCGCTCGAAATCGGGCGTGAACATGAAGACGACGCCCTGAGCGAAGTAGCCCGTACTGATCGAATACCCGAGCAACACCAGCATCAGGACGAGCAGCGCAGGTACCATGAAACGCACGGCCTGCTCGAGCCCGCGTTCGACCCCGCGGGCCACCACGAAGATGGAAAGGCCCATGAAAATCGTGTGTGCCAGACCGACGAGCCGCCAGTCGCCGACGAAGCTGTCGAACTGGGCGCCGACCTGCTCGGGACCGGCCCCGCTGAAAACGCCGCTGACGCTCTTGAGGGTATAAGCGAGCGTCCAGCCGGCGACGACGCTGTAGTAGGAGAGAATCAGGATGCCGGCCAGGCCGCCCACGCCGCCGACGAGCCGCCAGCGGCCCGTGCTGCCCTCCTCCCGACCGAGCAACTCCATCGTCCGTACCGGATTACGCCGGCCTCGCCGGCCGATCAGTATCTCGGACATCATGACGGGCATGCCGATCAGTACGACGCAGACGAGATAAACCAGCACGAACGCCCCGCCGCCATTCTGTCCGGCGACATACGGAAACTTCCAGATATTGCCGAGGCCGACGGCGGAGCCCGTGACCGCGAGAATGAAGGCCATCCGCGATGACCAGTTTCCGTGGAGCGAGCTTCGCCTGGCATCGCCGGCCTGGTTGCTGAGCATGGTCGATCTCTAATCGCGCAGAATTCGGGCGATTTTTATACAAAAGCCAGTGCCTTACAACGCTTTGCCCGTATAATCGCGCCGCGGGCAGGGACTACGGCCACGTATTTCCATGGGCAGGAAGAAAGCGAACAAACCGACGGACAACGTCATCGCCGTCAATCGGCGGGCGCGCCACGACTATTTCGTCGAAGACCGATTCGAGGCCGGGCTGGCGCTCGAGGGTTGGGAGGTGAAAAGCCTGCGAGCGGGCAATGCCCAGCTCGCCGAAGCTTATGTCAACGTCAAACGAGGCGAAGCCTGGCTCGTCGGAGCCCACGTCGCGCCCCTCAGGACGGTCTCGACCCACATCACGGCGAACCCGGCGCGCGATCGCAAGTTACTCATGCACCGCCACGAACTCGACAGACTGACGGGCGCCGTCGAGCGCAAGGGTTACGCACTGGTACCGCTGGACCTGCATTGGCACAAAGGCCGCGCCAAGCTCACGATCG
>JAKSCZ010000061.1 GCA_022360335.1 Pseudomonadota bacterium | reverse complement strand
TTCTTGAATAGAGTGAGTTCCGATGAGCTGGAAAACAAACGCCTCGCGAGTCGTTTTCGAAAACGCCTGGATGAAGGTCATGGAAGACTCCGTCACCAATCCCGGCGGCGGCAGCAACCTGTACGGCCACGTGCGGTTCAAGAACGTCGCCGTCGCGATCCTGCCGATCGACGGGCAGGGCAATACGCGGCTCGTCGGACAGACCCGCTACACGCTGGGCGAGTACTCCTGGGAACTGCCGATGGGCGGGTCTCCCGTCGGTGAAGACCCGCTCGCCGGGGCGCGCCGGGAACTCGAGGAGGAGACCGGGCTGGTCGCCGCCGACTGGACGGAGGTGCTGCGATTGCGCATGAGCAACTCCATTACGGACGAGCTCGGAATCGCCTACGTCGCGCGCGAACTGTCGGCGGGACAGTCGAATCTCGAGGAGACCGAAGACATATCGGTCAGGACCCTGCCGATCGACGAGGCGGTACGCATGGCGCTCGACGGCGCGATGACGGACGCGCTCAGCGTTGCGACGCTGTTGCGGTTTGCGATGATCGGGACGGTCCGCTAAGCGCCGGCACCCGGGGCCGCCGTCGCCGATCGGTTCCTCCGGCGGCTCCCGGTCGACGGCGGCGCGTATGTGGGGACGTTCCGGGCTTATTCGTCCCGCAGCATCGGCCTCGACAGGCCGACCGTCAGTTTCTCGCCCAGCACCTCACGCCGGAACCGGAACAGCTCGGCCGGACGGCCGCGACCGATCGCCGTCGTCCGGCCGATCGGCTCGACGAGATTCGCGTTCATGACGAGGCGGCGGAAGTTCTGCTTGTGCAGGTGTGCGCCGCCGAGGGCCTCGGCAACCCGTTGCAGCTGGAGCAGGGTGAACTCGCCCGGCAGCAGCTCGAACACCACGGGGCGGTAGGCGAGCTTGCCGCGGATGCGGCCGAGCGCGGTTGCCAGGACACGCCGGTGGTCGGATGCCATCGGGACGCCGACCGGCGCCGCTTTGCCGGCATTCCGCCGTCCGTCGACGGCCCGCCGGTCACGCCCGGCCTCGAGCAGAATACCGGAGTCGTACAGGAGTTCGAGTCGTTCGAGCGACAGGACGCCGTCCATCCCGTGCGCACCGCGCTGGCCGAAGCTCACGTTGATGCGTTCGCTGCGATAACGCTCGGCGGCCTCCGTTTCGGCGGTTGCCGTCCACGCCTCGAGGCGCGGCCGGATGATCGAGTCGATTTCATCGGGCCGTCCGTCGCGCCAGTCTTCCCACGGCAGGAAGTCGTAGACGTCGGCCCAGCGGCTGCCGCGCCGGGGCAGATCGTCCTCGCGCGTCAGTGCGACGTAGGCAACCGAGATCCTGCGCGGACCGCCGGCGATTTCATCGCGGCTACGGTAGCGGTTGCCGAACGAATACAGCTGCTCGACGTAGTACAGGTCGAGGCCCGCCTCCGTTTCGATCAGGCGCCTGAGACCGTCTTCGAGCCTGGCATGCGCATCGGGGTCGAACGGGCCGGTCGGCAGAGCGATCGCGTCGTCGCGGTCGACGACCAGCACGCGCGGCGTGCGCTTCGTCACGGCGACGATGACACCCAGAAGGTCGACGACGGTTTGGGTCGAATGCTTTTTCATTCAGCGATTGACGCGGAGGCAGCCGGAAAGGTACCCGAAGAAACTGTTGACTATATGCTCGCCATGAGCACAATATACGCTTATATATACTCCAAACGAGCATTAAATCACAGGACCGCCATGACCAGTCACACGCTGCCGGCGGCAGCCCTCGAGGACCTTGCCCCGCTGTACGAACGCGTCAGGACCGTCATTCCCGAGATCGAATGGCCCGTGCACGCGCCGCTCGTCGCCGCGATCAATGCGCTCAAGCGGGAAAAGAACGCCGTCGTCCTCGCGCACAACTACCAGACGCCCGAGATCTTCCACTGCGTCGCGGACATCACGGGCGATTCGCTGGCGCTCGCGCAGCAAGCGGCCGAGACCGACGCCGACGTGATCGTCCTGGCCGGCGTGCACTTCATGGCCGAGACCGCGAAGCTGCTGAATCCCGACAAGACGGTCCTGATCCCCGACGCCGGCGCCGGCTGTTCGCTCGCCGAATCGATTACGGCCGCCGACGTGCGCGCGCTGCGAGAGAAACACCCCGGCGTGCCCGTCGTGACCTACGTCAACACGTCGGCCGAGGTCAAGGCCGAGTGCGATATCTGCTGCACCTCGGGTAACGCGCTCGAGGTCGTGGAGTCGCTGGGCACGGACAAGGTCATCTTCCTGCCCGACGAGTACCTCGCGTCCTACGTCGCCGGGCAGACCGGCGTCGAGATCGTCACGTGGCAGGGACGTTGCGAAGTCCACGAGCGATTCACGGCCGCGGAGCTCGAGACGTTCCGCGCCGGGCACGACGGTCTGACGATCATCGCGCACCCGGAATGCCCGCCCGACGTCCTCGCCGGGGCCGACTTCGTCGGCTCGACGGCCCAGATGCAGGACTACGTTCTCGCCGAGCGGCCGGGCAAGGTCCTCATGGTCACCGAGTGTTCCATGAGCGACAACGTGTCGGCGGCCGTCGACGACGTCGAGTTCGTTCGGCCCTGCAATCTGTGTCCTCACATGAAGAAGATCACGCTGTCGAATATCCTGGCCGCACTCGAGAACCTGGCGCCGGCCGTCGAGATCGACGCCGCCGTTGCGAAACCTGCGCGCAGGTCGGTCGAGCGCATGCTCGCCGTGGGCCGTTCGCAGATGACCGGGGTCGCCGCCTGACGCTGCGTGCAAGCCATTGACCGGATTGACTAATCCGCGGATTCTCCGAACTCTCTAGGTAGTAACACGAATACTGCCCGACCTCGTTTACGGGGATCATGCCATTGACGCATGTCGCGTGCGTCGACAGGTTTACGGGAGGGTCGTTGGCTATGCGCAGGTTCTCACGCGTCCTCGTTGTCGCTGGCCCGATCCTGTTCTCGACGGCCGCCGTCGCGGGCGATTCCCGGACAGGCTGGGCCGCCTACGAGTCCGCCGACTATGCAGCCGCCAGGGCCGAATGGCAGGAACCGGCCGACTCGGGCGACGCCGATGCCGCCTACGGCATGGGTCTCTTGTACGGCAACGGATTCGGCGTCGACATGGACGACGCGATGGCGCTCAAATACTACGGCGTCGCCGCCGAGCAGGGGCACGGCAACGCCGCGTTCAATCTGGCGGTCATGCACCAGAACGGCTGGGGCGTGCCGATGGACGAAATGACGGCCAACGAGTGGTACCTCGTCGCTGCCGGGAAAGGCCACACCGAGGCACAAATGGCGCTCGGCCGCTGGTATGCCATGGACTTCCAGGATTCCTACGACCCGGTCGAGGCCTACAAGTGGTTCAGCCTGGCCGAGAAACTCGGCGACTTCGGCGCACAGGAAAAGCGCGAGTTCATGGCCTCGCGGATGACGGCCGAACAGCTCGCCCGGGCCGATGCGCTCGTCGAGACCTGGATGGACGGTTACGCGGCCGAGTCCGCAGGCGACTAGTTTCTTCTCTGCTCTCTCCGAGAGTGCCCCGGGCCCGGCCAGCGATGGCCGGGCCCTTTCTACACTATAATGCGTTCCCGGGAGGCGGCCGGAAGCTGTATGGGCATGGGCAGTTCGAGAACATCGGCGCGGCGCTATCGGCGGTCGATACGGGTGCGGCCGCCGGTGACGTCCCGCAGGCGCATCGCCGCCGCCGTCCTCGTCCTGGCCGGCCTGGCGCTCCAGCATCCTGCACCGGCCTTCGAGCATTTCATCCGGCGTGACGGTCACCGCCTGCTCGACGGCGACGCCGAGTTCCGGTTCGTGGGCCTGCATGCCACGGAGTTGCACCGGATCGAAGACGACGCCCGCGGCCCCTGTCCCGGCGACCGGCGCGGCTGGGGTCAGTATTTCAAGTGGCCGACGGCCGAAGAGCAGGAGAACTGGATCAAGTCGCTGCTGCGGACGGGTCACACCGCAACGCGCGTCTACACGCTTTCGATAGAACAGGTCGACGACGCGGCCTGCTCTCGCGAGGTGCACGTCATGGCGCCGGCGGCGAACGACGGCGCACCCCGGCTCAACGAACAGGCCATGCGCGTCTACGACAGGATGATCGCGCTGGCCGACGAGCACGGATTGCGCCTGATCCTGCCGTTCGTCGATCACTGGGAGTGGTGGGGCGGCCGCGGGCAGCTGGCCGCTTTCTACGGCGAGACGGGGGATGACTTCTACGATACCGGGAGTCGCACGTACGCGGCGTACCTCGAGCTGATCCGCCGGGTCGTTACGCGTCGCAACACGGTGACGGGGCGCTTCTACCACGAAGAGAAGGCGATCCTCGCCTGGGAGACGGGCAACGAACTGATGCTCAGCACGCCGGAGTTCGTACGCAGGACCGCCGCGCACATCAGGTCGCTCGCGCCGCGGCAACTGATCGTCGACGGCACCTACCTGAACCTGCTCGAGAGCTCGCTCCACGACCCCAACGTCGACATCCTCAGCAATCACTTCTACACCGTGAACGGCAACAACGAGCCCCGCACGGTGATCGACGATCTCGCGTTCGTCGGCGGCAGGAAAGCCTACATCGTCGGTGAGTTCGGGCTGGCGCCCGTCGACACGATACGCGGCATCCTCGATGCCGTCGTGACGGCCGACGTCGGCGGCGCGCGCGCGGCCGGCGCGCTGGTCTGGGGTTTGCGGGGCAGGCGTCACGAAGGCGGGTTCTACTGGCACCGGGAGGGCGGTTCGGACTATTACAGCTATCACCTGCCGGGTTTCGCCGAGAACGACGGCTTCGAGGAAATCGCGGTGATAGACGCAGTGCGTAACGCGCAAGCCCGCCTGCACGGTCGGGATGCGGCGCCGCCGCTGCCGGTCCCGGAGGCGCCGCGACTGCGCGCCGTCGGCCGGGACGGCGTGCTGCGATGGATGGGCTCGCCGGTCGGGCGCAGCTATCGCATCGAGCGCTCGGCGCACGGCGCGAACGCATGGCGGACGATCGCGCGCGACGTGTCGGACGGCGCCAACCGCTTCGATCCGCGCAGCGACGCCCTGTTCGTGGATTCCGGGGCCGCCTCGGGCGATGCCTTGTACGACTACCGTGTATTCGCCGTCAACGAATCGGGCGAGTCTCCGCCCTCGATCGTGCGGTCGCCGGCCGAATTCGTTCGCGTCGACGGCCTCGAATTCCGGCTCGACGGGCGGCCGTACCGCTACGTCGGCGCCAACCTGTGGTATGCGGCGTATCTCGGCGCACCGGGCGGCGATCGCGAACGCCTGCATCGCGAACTCGACCTGCTCGAATCGCACGGCGTCAGGAACCTGCGCATCCTCGGTGCGTCGGAGCGGTCGCCGCTCGAGAATTCGCTGAGCCCGGCGATCAGCCACCGCGGCGCCGTCGAGCGCGAGGACCTGCTCGTCGGTCTCGATTACGCCCTGGCCGAGATGGCGAAGCGCGACATGAAAGCCGTGATCTTCCTGAACAACTTCTGGGAATGGTCGGGCGGCATGCAGACCTACCTGTCCTGGGTCAACGACGGGGAGTTCGTCGATCCCGGCGACCCTGCGCATCCGTGGCCGGAGTTCGCGTTGTCGACGGCGAAGTTCTATGCGAACGACGAGGCCGTCGCGATGTTCAATCGCTATCTGGAGACCGTGCTGTCGCGGCGCAACACCGTAACCGGGCACCTGTACGGGCACGACCCGACGATCATGAGCTGGCAGCTTGCGAACGAACCGCGCCCGGGCGACGGCGTCGTCAGCCGATCCAACCTGCCGCACTACCATGTATGGGTAGACGATACGGCGAGGCGCATCAGATCGCTGGCGCCATACCAGCTCGTGTCGGTCGGCAGCGAGGGCACGATGGGTTGCATCGGGCTCGACGAGTGTTTCCTGCGTGCGCATTCCGGGAACGACATCGATTACGCGACGTTTCACCTGTGGATCAGGAACTGGGGCTGGTTCGATGCGACGCGGGCGGAGACTACCTTCGGGGATGCGCTGTCACGAGCCGGCCGGTACATCGACCGTCACGTCGCGTTGTCCAGGCAGTTGAACATGCCGATCGTCCTCGAGGAATTCGGCGTGGAACGCGACGGCGGCGAGCCCTCTCCGGAGGCGACGGTCGATTACCGGGATCGTTTCTATCGTTTCGTCTTCGATCGCGTCGGCGACAGCGCGCTCGACGGCGGCCCGCTGGCCGGTACGAATTTCTGGGCGTGGGGCGGCTTCGGGCGGGCCGCACACCCGGATGCGCGATGGCGCAACGGCGACGAATCCTATGTCGGCGATCCGCCGCAGGAGCCCCAGGGGCTGAATTCGGTGTTTTCGAGCGACACGAGCACGCTGTCCGTGCTCTGTGAGCATGCCGCGACGCTGGATTCGGATTTCAGTTGCCCGACCCGCTGAGCAGCCGCGCGGCCTCCATCATCGCCCGGCCGTTGTGGTACGGCCCCTTCCAGAAACCCGCCTTGTAGAAACCCGGGTCGGGTTTGCCGTCGGCGCGCACCATCCAGTGCCATTCCCCCGCCGCGGCGTCGATGTGCCTGCGCTGGATGTGTTCCCACACTGCACGCGCGGCCGTCTCGAACTCCGGCTCGCCCGATAGCCGCTGCGCATTCAGGAAACCGACCAGCGCTTCGGCCTGCACCCACCAGACGCTGTCGTCCGAGCGGTTCCCGGTTGCGGTTTCCCGCCCGTCGCATACCTGACCGAGCTTGCCCATCCCGGTTCGCAGGCAGGTGCGCGCGAGGTTGAGCACGGGTTCGCGCAGCGTTGCGAGTTCGCCCGCGTCCCCGAGGACGGTCGCCGCCTCCCAGACGAGCCAGCTCGCCTCGATATCGTGGCCGATCGACGACCGTCGCGACAGCTCGTTCCAGTCGAGATCGAAGAACAGTCGCAGGTGCCCGGTTTCCGGGTCGATGATGCGCTCGCGAAACAGCCCGATCGCGTTGCGCAGAGCGTTCTCCGAGCGTGCATCGGGCGCGATGCGATGCAGGTACGCGTAGGCCTCGATGAGATGCAGGTGGGTGTTCATCGACTTGGGTGCGTTCAGGTCGTCCTCACCGAGCCGCATGTCGCCGATCGTATGCCAGTCACGCGCGAACGCCTCGAGATAACCGCCTCGCATGCGATCCAGGGCATGCGCTTCGATGACGTCGAAGAACTCGCGGGCCAGGGCCCGCGCCTCGGGTATCCGGGTCAGTGCGTAGTAGGCCGAAAATGCGTAGACGCAGAAACACAGCGCGTAGGTCTGCTTCCTGTCGTCGACGGCGTTGCCGGCAGCGTCGACTGCCCAGAACGCACCGCCGTACTGCGGGTCGGTGAACGAGTCTCGCAGGACGGCATAGGCCCGATCGGCTGCCGCACGGTACCCGGGACGGTCGTCGAAACGCGACAACTCGCTGAAGAACCAGAGTATGCGGCTGTTGAGTACGAGCCCCTTTGCCGCACCGTCGACGGCCTTGCCCGTGCGGTCGATCTCACCCGCGAAGCCGCCGTGCCTGTCGTCGATCGAATGTGTGAGCCACCATGTTGCGATGGCGTGCAGTTCCCTGACGACGGCATCCGCGGTCAGATCGTCTATTGGCCGCGCTTGCATGAGGCGTTCTTGTCGATGAGCGCGTTGACGGCCGCTACCGATCCCGCGGACCGGCGGCTGTCCGCCGGCGTCTTGCGGCAATAGTCGAGCAGGCGGTCGACGCTCGTCGTCGCGACGTGAAGGCGCGTGTCGCTCGAAGCGTAGTAGATGTACACCGTGCCGCCGGTGTCGCGGATCCAGCCGCCCGAAAAGACGACGTTGGAGACGTC
>JAKSCZ010000041.1 GCA_022360335.1 Pseudomonadota bacterium | reverse complement strand
CCGTCCGACTGCTCGTGGCCGATGTGGTCCGGGTAGACGTCCCACCAGACCTCCATACCGGGGAATACGTTGACCGAGTAGATCTCGCCGAGAGCCGCGGCCGCGGCGTCGACGAGTTCGCCCTTCTCGTCGGCCAGCCCGGGATAGTTGTCTTCGTAGAAGGCCCTGAGTTCGCCGGCAATGCCGGCACGGGCGGCGTCGTGCGATTCGTAGCGCGTCCGGACGATGCGCATGGCCTCGCGCTTGACGAACGGCAGCGAGCGGTCGATGCGGCCGTCGAGGATGGCATCGTCGACGGCCGGTCCGGGCGATTCGTAGACGTGCGACGGACGGTTGTGGCGATCGACGCAGTCCATCTCGCGCCAGACACCCTCGTCCTCGGGCGCCTTGCGAACCTTGTACGTCGTGGGCTCGCCGTCGCCGACCGCGAACTCGACTTCGTAAATATCCTCGCGCGTTTCGTCCGAGCGGTAGCGGATCCTGACGTCCGGGTCGACGTGCCAGTGGATGCCCTGCGAGCCGTTGGCGCGCGTGCCGCCGACTTTCAGCAGGATCGCCGAGGTCAGCTCCGTGTTCCGCTCGTCTTCCTCGAAGTGCTTGATGACGCGCAGCTTGTCGCCGACGAATTTGGTCGGCCAGTGACACTGCTCGCACGTGTCCCGCGCCGGGCGCAGGTCGTGCAGGGGCGTGGGCACCGGCCGCGGGTACAGGTCGAACGTCACGGAAACGAGCTGCCAGGCGCCGTCGAGCTTGGACTTGACGAACCAGTCGGCGCCGGGACCGATGTGACATTCCGCGCAGGCCACGCGCGAATGCGGCGAGCGGGCGTGTGCGGTGTGTTCGGGTTCCATCACGGAGTGGCAGGCCAGCCCGCAGAACTCGACCGTCTCCATGTAGTGGATGCCCTTGTAGGTCGCTCCCGAGATGATGACGATGAATACGAGGATCACGCTGAAGACGGACAGCATGCTGCGCCGGGTCGCGCCGTCGTTGAGATCGAACACGGGCAATGCCGGGACGCCTTCGCCGTCCGGCTTGCGGCGCAGCCGGCGCCGATGCAGGGCGTTGCCGACCGGAATCAGGATCACGCCGGCCACCACGATCGCGGGCAGAATCAGGTAGGTCAGTATGCCGAGGTAGGGTCCGCCCTCGTAGCCGAGCAGCTCGACGACGAACAGGCAGATGATCAGCACGAGACCCGCGACGGCGAGCGCGGTACCGAGCAGGCCGATGCCGCTACGGGTTATCGACGCCAGGAAATTCTTGAACACGGCTGCCTCCAGGGTCCGTCAGTTGCGATGCTTCTCGTTTTACTCCCTTGCAGGCAGCCGCGATGACTCGCGGATGCAATGACAGGCTGCACGATATAACGCAGTGTCAACCTATTTACATACGCGGATACCGAGAACCGAATTCGGTTCATTCTCGGCGCCGCCGGTGCATAATTCACTGGCGGCCCGGGCCGTGACAGGACTCCCCGACAGGATCATGCGGACCCTCCTCGCCATCTTTGCCTGCTGTATGTCGTTCGCCGCCCCGGTGAGCGCGGCGGAGCAGGTCGACCCCTGCATCGACTGCCACGACGATCTGCCCGACTTCTCGCTCACGCCGCACGGCGACACGGAATGCCTGGAGTGTCACGCCGGCGCCGACAGCCGCCGGCACCGTCGCGGCCTCGACCCCGTCGACTGCGCGGCCTGCCACGACGACATCGTCGACGTGCAGGCCGCCAGCGTACACGGCGAAACCGGCGCGCAGCACCCGACGGATCTCGACCTGCCTGCCTGCGATGCCTGTCACGGCGAACTCCACGTGATGAGGCCGTCGTCCGATCCCGCATCTCCCGTGCACCCCTCCCGCCAGGGGGAGACCTGTGGCGTCTGCCATGGCTCGGGACAACCGGCGCCGCCGGGCGTGCGGACGATCCGTCCCATCGAGGCCTACACCGCCAGCGTCCACGCCGAAGCCGTCCACAATGGCGACGGCGGACCGGGATGCAGCGATTGCCACACGGCGCATTCGCCGTTGCCGGTCACGGACCCGGCGTCGTCGATACACCGCTCGAACGTCGCCGATACCTGCGGCGAGTGCCACCGCCGGATCACGCGGCGATTCGCGCGCAGTATCCACGGTCTGGCTGCCGAGGCAGGCGTGCTGGATTCGCCGGTCTGCACGGACTGCCACGGCGAGCATCGCATCCTCGCCGTGGGGGCGCCGGACTCCCCGGTTTCGGCCACCAACATCCCGACCCGCGTCTGCGGTCCCTGCCACTCCGACCTCAGGCTCGGCGACAAGTACGGCCTGCCGGCGGACCAGGTACCGTCCTACGACGAGAGTTTTCACGGCCTGGCCTCGCGCGGCGGCTCGCAACGCGTAGCGAACTGTGCCAGCTGCCACGGCGTGCACGACATCCTGCCGTCGACCGACCCCGACTCGCTCATTCACCCGGACAACCTGGCGGCCACCTGCGGCAAATGCCATACGGGCGCCGGAAGCCGCTTCGCCATCGGTCCCGTGCACGTCCTGGCCGAAGAGACGCCCAATGTCGTCGCCTACTGGATCCGGGCGATCTACATCCCGTTGATCTGGGTGACCGTCGTCGGCATGTTACTGCACAATCTGCTCGACCTGGTCAGGAAGACGCGCACCTACTCGTTGTGGCGACGCAGGGCGCCCGAAAAGTGCGTGATCAGGGAGCGCATGTCACGACCGTTCCGGGTCGCCCACGCGCTCGCCGCCGTGAGCTTCATCGTGCTCGTCGTCACGGGCTTCGCGCTGAGATACCCGGAAAGCTGGTGGACCGTTCCGCTGCAGGCCTGGGACAGCGAGTTCCGCGGCATCGCACACCGCGTTGCCGCCGTCGGTCTGATGGGCGCCTGCCTCTTCCACTTCGCGCACCTCGCCGTCAGCCCGCGCGCGCGACGCCGGATGGCGGCGTTCCTGCCGAAGGCGGCCGATTTCCGCGAGTTCGCCCACAGGCTGGGCTACAACCTCGGTCGGCGACCCGCTCCCCCCGCCCCGGTACGCGTCGGCTACATAGAAAAGGTCGAGTACTGGGCGGCTCTCTGGGGCACCGTCATCACGGCGGTTACCGGACTGTTGCTCTGGTTCGAGAACTTCACCCTGGCCTGGCTGCCCGGCTGGGTGCCGGAGGCCGCCTCGATGCTGCACTTCCTCGAGGCGATCCTCGCCACGCTCGCGATCCTCGTCTGGCACTTCTACTTCGTCATCTTCGACCCGGCCGTCTACCCGATGGACACGGCCTGGCTGACCGGCAAGCCGCCTTTCGCCAGGGCGGAGGAGCGCGGCGAGGTCATCCGCGAGCATGACGACCAGCCCGGGAATACGCCGACGGACGTTTAACGATAGCCGAACAGCATCGAGTAGACGATCAGGCCCAGCAGGACGAGTCCGAAAACGAGCGCGGCAGCGCCCAGGATCTTCAGTGCGCGTGCTCTCGTCTCCGGGTACGGGTCTTCGAGACGATCCTCGAGTTCGCCCGAGGCACGCATCGTCTCGTATTCGTCCGGCTTGTCGTACTTCAGTTCGTCGATGGGGACCTGACCCGTGAATATGACCGGGTCCATCGGGAACTTGTCGGGACGGAAGTGCGTATTGAAGAAGTGGATCGTGAAGATGAAGCCGGTCGCGAGCAGCGCCTCGTCGCTGTGGATGATCGTCGCGACGTTGACAGCCCAGCCCGGCACGATGTGCGTAAACAGCTCGGGGAACCAGAGCACGAGGCCGGTGCTGCCGATGATGATGATGCCCCAGCCGACCGCGAAGTAATCGAACTTCTCCCAGTACGTGTAGCGACCGTAGTTGGG
>JAKSCZ010000155.1 GCA_022360335.1 Pseudomonadota bacterium | reverse complement strand
GCTGATCGGATTCCCGCGGCACCTGTCACAGCACGTCGGCGGCTTCGTGATCTCCGATGCACCGCTGTCCGAACTCGTGCCCGTCGAAAATGCGGCGATGCCCGACCGCAGCGTGATCCAGTGGGAGAAGGACGACCTCGAGGAACTGGGTCTTCTGAAAGTCGACGTCCTGGGCCTCGGTATGCTGACGGCGATTCGCCGCGCGTTCGACCTGATCCGGGACTTCGGCGGCCGCACATACACACTGGCGACCGTGCCGGCCGGGGACCCTTCGGTTTACGACATGATCTGCGCTGGCGACACGATCGGCGTATTCCAGATCGAGTCGCGGGCACAGATGGCGATGCTGCCGCGCCTCAGGCCCCGTTGCTACTACGATCTCGTCATCGAGGTGGCGATCGTCCGGCCGGGTCCGATCCAGGGCGACATGGTGCATCCCTACCTGCGGCGCCGCAACGGGGAAGAGGCCGTCGATTACCCGAGCGAGGAGGTGGAAGGGGTGCTGCAACGCACGCTCGGCGTGCCGATATTCCAGGAGCAGGTCATGCAGCTGGCCGTCGTCGCCGCGGGGTTCACACCGGGGGAGGCCGACCGCCTGCGCCGGGCCATGGCCGCGTGGAAACGCCGCGGCGGCCTCGGGCCGTTCGAGGAAAAACTCGTCACGGGCATGCGCGAGCGCGGTTACGACGAGGAGTTCGCGCGGCGGATCTTCCAGCAGATTCTGGGCTTCGGCGAGTACGGCTTTCCCGAGTCGCACTCGGCGAGTTTCGCGCTGCTCGTGTACGTCTCGTCGTGGCTCAAGCGTCATGAGCCTGCGGCGTTTACCTGCGCGCTGCTCAACAGCCAGCCGATGGGTTTCTATTCGCCATCGCAGCTCGTCCGCGATGCGCAGCGCCACGGCGTGACCGTGCGTCCGGTCGACGTCAATTGCAGCGCCTGGGACTGCTCGCTCGAGTCCGGGAAGGCGGGCGCCGCCGTATTGCGTCTCGGACTGCGTATGCTCAGGGGCTTGTCCCGGGAAGCGGGGCTGCGCATCGTCGCGGCACGCGGTGACACGGGCTTCACACAGGTGCAGCAACTGCGGGAGCGCGCCGGCCTCGATCGCCGCGAACTCGGTGCGCTGGCCTCGGCCGGCGCGCTGTGGGCGCTGGCCGGCGACCGTCATCGTGCGCGCTGGGCCGTCGCCGGGACCGAGAAACCCATGCCGCTGTTCCCGAGTGCGGTGCGTTACGAAGCGACGCCGCTGCTCGGAAAACCGACCGAGGGACAGACGGTCGTTGCGGACTATCGCAGTACCGGCCTGACGCTCGGGCGGCACCCGATGTGCCTGTTGCGGTGCCGTCTCGGGCGCTATCGCTACGCGCGGGCCGAGGACCTGCCGGGCATCGGTGACGGCCGCAACGTCAACGTCGCCGGGCTCGTGATCGCGAGGCAGCGTCCGGGAACGGCGAGTGGCGTGATTTTCGTGACGCTGGAGGACGAGAGCGGGCAGGTCAATCTCGTGTTGTGGAAGCGGGTCGCCGAAAGGTACCGGACGGCGCTGCTCAACGCGCGCCTGATCGGCGTTGCGGGGGAGTTACAGATCGAGGGAAAAGTGATTCACGTGATCGCGCGACGGCTCTTGGATCACTCGGACCTGCTGGGGGACCTGACGGTGGTATCGCGGGATTTCCGCTAGGGCCTGTCCGGCCGTGTTAACAGGCCCTAGAGATCGTCGTTGAGATCGATGTTGAACGTGCTGTCGAGATCCCGGTCACGTTGTTCGCTGATTTCTTCGAGTCGCCGGCGGACCTCGCGCCTGTGTGCGATGTCGTCCGGGTTGTTCTTGTCGATCTTCGCCACCAGTTCCTCGACCCGAAGCTCGTCGGAAACGTCGACCAGCGTATCGCCGCCGATGTCGGGCATCGCGTCTTCCGATACGTCTTTCTCGTCGAGCAGCTCGTCCCCGGCTTCGTCGAACTCCGTGTCGCCTGTGTTGCCGTTGTCACCGATCATTGCCTGCGCCTCACAATCAAGCGATAAGCGGGTCTTTCCCAGGGCCCGTCGACAGGCCCTAACGAATCAGGTCGTTAATTTCGAAGATCGGCAGCAAGATTGCAAGCACAATCGTCAGCACGATCGCCCCCATGAAGACGATCAGCAACGGCTGCAGGATGCCCAGCAGGGCGGCGATCAGACCGTCGACTTCGCGTTCCTGGCCCGCGGCGGCGCGCGACAGCATCTCCTCGAGCCGCCCGCCGGCTTCGCCGCTCGAGACCAGGTGGATCATCATCGGCGGAAACAGTTTGCTCGCGGCGAGCGACTTGCTGATCGAGGCGCCTTCGCGGACGCGCACCGTGGCCTCGAGAACGGCCTCGCGCATCGGCAGGTTCTCGACGACCTCGGCCGAAATCTTCAGCGCGTCGAGGATCGGTACGCCGCTGCCGGCGAGAATGCTCAGCGTGCGCGTGAAGCGCGCCGTGTTGACGCCGCGCGTCAGCCGGCCGACGATCGGCAGGCGCAACAGCAGGACGTGGTAGCGCCGCCGCGGGCCCTCGCGTTGCAGGATTCGCCAGACGAGCCAGGCGAGCGCGCCGAGGCCGATCGTGAGCAACGCCCAGTCGTCGCGCAGGAAGTCGCTCGTCGCGATCATTACCCTCGTCAGGGCGGGCAATTCCGCCGCCGTGTTTTCGAACACGTTGACGATCTTGGGGACCACCGTCGCGAGCATGAACGCGATGATGCCGACCGCCATGACGACGAGGGCGATCGGATAGACGAGCGCATTGGTGACGCGCTGTCGCAGCTCCTGCCGCGCTTCGGTGTAGTCGGCCAGTCGCTCGAGCACGACGTCGAGATGCCCCGATTGCTCGCCTGCGGCCACGGTGGCCCGGTACAGTTCCGGAAACGCCTGCGGAAACTCGGCAAGCCCGTCGGCCAGCGCATGGCCTTCCATGACCTTGGCGCGCACGCCCAGCAGGACGCTCTTGCTGCGTGGCTGATCGTTCTGCTGCGCGACGGCAAGCAGCGCTTCTTCGAGCGGCAGGCCGGACTGCGAAAGAGACGCAAGCTGCCGTGTGATCAGCGCGAGCTCGCCGGGCGACATGCCGCGGCGGAACGAAAAGCTGCGCTGCCGGGACGCTTCTCTGCGGGCGACTTCGGTGACGCTGACCGGGAACAGGTTCCGGTCGCGCAGGATCTGCCGGACGTGCTTCGGCGTATCGCCCTCGAGCAGTCCTTTCGACTGCTTGCCGGACCGGTCCAGTGCGACGTATTCGAAAGCTCCCATCCAGGGCCTGCCCTTGTCCCTGCTCAGTCCTCGCGCGTGACGCGCAGGACCTCTTCGAGCGTCGTCCGGCCCTGGAGAACCTGGCGCCTGCCGTCGGCGCGGATACTCGGGCTGCTCTTGCGGGCGTGGCGCGCAAGTTCCTGTTCGCTGACGCCGCCGTGGATCATCTCGCGCATCTCGTCATCGACCGTGATGAGTTCGTAGATTCCCGTGCGGCCCTGGAATCCCCCGCCGGGTACGTTGCCGGCATGATACAGCGTCGGTGCGCGCACCGGATCGATTTCGAGCAGCCTGCATTCGTACTCGCCGGCCGTGTAGGGCACTTTCGTATCGTCGTCGAGGACACGCACGAGGCGTTGCGCCAGCACGCCGAGCAGGCTCGACGACAACAGGAACGGTTCGACGCCCATGTCGCGCAGTCGCGTGACGGCGCCCGCGGCCGTGTTCGTGTGCAGTGTCGACAGGACGAGGTGCCCCGTCAGGCTGGCCTGCACGGCGATTTCGGCGGTCTCGAGGTCGCGGATCTCGCCGACCATGACGACGTCCGGATCCTGCCTGAGTATCGCACGCAATCCGCGCGCGAAGGTCATTTCGACCTTGGTGTTGACCTGGGTCTGGCCGATGCCGTCGATGAAATACTCGATCGGATCCTCGACCGTCATGATGTTGCGGCTGTTGTCGTTGATTCGCTGGAGCGCCGCGTACAGCGTCGTCGTCTTGCCCGAACCCGTCGGTCCGGTGACGAGGATGATGCCGTGCGGTTTGTGAATCAGGTCGTCGACCTTCTTTTCGGTCGACGGGTCCATGCCGAGCGACATCAGGTCGAGGCGGCCGGCCTGTTTGTCGAGCAATCGCAACACGACGCGCTCGCCGTGTCCCGACGGCATCGTCGACACGCGGACGTCGACGGCGCGTCCGGCGATGCGCAGCGAAATGCGGCCGTCCTGCGGCAGGCGCTTCTCGGCGATGTCGAGCTTCGACATGACCTTGACGCGCGACACGACGAGCTGCGCGAGGGCGCGTCGCGTCTGCAGTACTTCGCGCAGGACCCCGTCGACACGGAAGCGCACGCCGAGCCGGTTCTCGTACGGTTCGATATGAACGTCCGACGCGTTCTCCTTGATCGCCTCGGTCAGGACGGCATTGATGAAACGAATGATCGGCGCGTCGTCGTCGCTTTCCAGCAAGTCGGACGGTTCCTGCAGTTCCTGCGCGACCTGCGTAAGGTCGAACTCCTCGTCGAGTCCGTCGACCATCGACGCCGCATTCGTCGTGTCCTGCT
>JAKSCZ010000465.1 GCA_022360335.1 Pseudomonadota bacterium | reverse complement strand
GACCCGATCACGCCGCCGCGTTATGCCGAGATGGCGGCCGCCGGCCTCGGCTACGCGACACACCTCATCGGCAGGCACCAGGGGCACGGGCAGATCACGGTCGGTTGCACCGGGCGCATCGTCGCGGATTTCGTGGCCACGGGCGATCCGCTCGCCCTCGACGCCGAATGCCTCGAGCGCAGCTTCGTGACGCCGTTCTTTCTCGATTTCTCGGGACCGGCGCCGTGATCGAAGTCGACGGTATCCACAAATCCTTCGGCAGGATCCGCGCCGTGCGCGACGTCAGCTTCGACGCGCCCGACGGCAAGATCACGGGGCTGCTGGGCCCGAACGGCGCGGGCAAGTCGACCACGCTGCGCGTTCTCTACACGGTGCTGAAACCCGATGCGGGGACGGCGACGATCGACGGCATCGACGTCGACGTCGACAGTCTCGCCGTCCGCAGGCGCATCGGCGCGCTGCCGCACAGCGCCGGGCTGTACCCGCATCTGACCGCGCGCGAGAACGTCGAGTACTTCGCCAGGCTCTGCGGCATCGACAAGGCGGAGATCGGCGACCGCGTCGACGGGATCATCCGGCGACTCGAGATCGAAGACTTCGCGGATCGCAGGACGAAGGGCTTTTCGCACGGCCAGCGCACCAAGGTCGCACTCGCCCGCTCGCTCGTGCACGACCCGCAGAACGTCATCCTCGACGAACCGACCAGCGGCCTCGACGTCATGGCGACACGGAGCCTGCGCGACCTGATCCTCAAGCTGAAAGACGACGGCCGCTGCGTCCTGTTCTCGAGTCACATCATGCAGGAGGTCGCTGCGCTCTGTGACGACATCTGCATCATCGCGCACGGCCAGGTCGCGATCGACGACTCGATCGACGGCATCCGCGAACGCACGGGCTGCGACGACATCGAAGACGCCTTCGTCAAGGCAATTCACATGGTGGAGCCGGACTGATGCGTACGACGCTCATGGTCTTCGTCAAGGAGATCCTCGAGAACCTGCGCGATCGGCGCACCCTGGTGTCCGCGCTGATCATGGGCCCGATCTTCGGTCCCGTCCTGTTCTCGTTCGTCATCAACCTGTCGATCGAGCGCTCGCTCGAGTCGGCCGACAAGACGCTGGAGCTGCCGGTCATCGGGCAGGCGCACGCGCCGAACCTGATGGACTTTTTGCGCAGCCGGAACATCGATCCGGTCGAAGGTCCCGCCGACAAGACGGCGGCGGTCGCCGCGGTCAAGACCGGCGCTCACGACGTCGTGCTGATCGTCCCGGAAGTATTCGGCGAACAGCTCGCCGGCACGATCCCGGCGCGCGTCGAACTCGTGTCCGACCAGGCGAACCGGGACGCCGACCGCGATTCGGGACGCGTCCGCAGCGCCGTCCGCGCCTACGGCCAACTGCTCGCCGGCGTGCGCGTCGTCGCGCGCGGCGTCAACCCGCAGTCGCTGCAACCGATCAATCTCGACGAGATCGACGTTTCGACGCCGAGCGGCCGCTCGGCGATCCTGCTCGGCATGATGAGTTACTTTTTCATTTTCGCGGCGCTGATGGGCGGCATGTATCTCGCGATCGACGCGACGGCCGGCGAACGGGAACGCGGCTCGCTCGAGCCCCTGCTGTCGCTGCCCGTGACGCGGGACCAGCTCATTTACGGCAAGATCCTGGCGGCCTGCCTGTTCATGACGCTGTCGCTGATGCTGAGCCTCACGGCGTTCCATTTCGCGCTCGGGTACATGCCGCTCGAGCAACTCGGCATGACGCCGAACTTCGGCATTCCGGTCGTGCTGTCGGCACTGCTCATTTTCCTGCCGTTCATACTCGTCGGCGCAGCCGCCATGACGCTGGTCGCATCGTTCACCAAGAGTTACCGCGAGGCGCAAACCTGGCTCAGCGTCGTGCTGATCGCACCGACGCTGCCGATTCTGATCGTCAGTATCCTGACGCTCAGGCCGCGCACCGAGTTCATGTTCATACCCGCACTGAGCCAGCACCTGCTGCTCGTCGACATGGTCAAGAACGAACCGCTCGACCCGCTGCACGTTGCGATCTCGGTGATCGGCACGCTCCTGATCGGCGTCCTCCTGACGCTGGCCTGCGCCCGCCTGTATCGCCGCGAGGGGCTGCTCGGCTAGAATAACCGCCATGGGTCTGTTCTCCGAACTCAGGCGCCGCAACGTCTTCCGGGTCGCGCTCCTGTATGCGGTCGCCAGCTGGCTGCTCGTCTGGATCGTCAACCACCTGGTCGACGGGTTCGGGCTGTCGCCCTGGGTCAGCGAGTACGTGTTGCTGCTCCTCATGACCGGATTCCCGGTCGCGCTGATTTTCGCCTGGGTTTACGAAATTACCCCGACCGGCCTGCAGAAGGCGATCGACGTCGACCAGACGCAGTCGATCGTCTACAAGACCGGGCAGAAGCTCAACGCGGCCGTTGCGGTGCTTGCCGTGCTGGGCGTCGCCGCGGTCATCGGCGAGAGGCTGCTGCCCGAGTTCGAGCCGCCGCCGCCGGTCGTGCTCGAGGAGATTCCCCTGAGGCCGGTCTTCGATTTCTCGGCGAAGGCCGAGGTACCCCGCGAGATCACGTCCTTCTATCTGCCGAACGGCCTGCAGATCATCGTCTGGCCCGATCACGACATTCCCAACGTCGCCCTGGTCTACTTCGTCCGCGCCGGCGGCCGCAACGAGTATCCGGGCATCACGGGGATCGCGCATTTCTTCGAGCACATGATGTTCAACGGAACGAGGCTGCGCGAGCAAGGTGCGTTCGACCGCGAGATGGAAGCCGCGGGCGGCAGCAACAACGCGTTCACGAGCAACGACATCACCGCGTACACGGACTGGTTCCCGCGCTCGGCGCTCGAGACGATCTTCGAGCTCGAGAGCGACCGGCTCCTGAACCTCGCCATCGATCCCGACGTCGTCGAGACGGAGCGCGGCGCGGTCTATTCCGAGCGCCGCACGCGCATCGACAACGACAATTTCGGCAAGCTGTACGAGCAGGTGCGGGCCGCCGCGTACGTTGCCCACCCCTACCAGAACCCCGTGATCGGCTGGCCGTCCGACATCGAGAACTGGGCCCGGGAAGACCTGCTGTCGTTCTTCGATACCTACTATGCGCCCAACAACATCACGATGGCCGTCGCCGGCGACGTCACGCCCGAGGAAATCTACCGCCTGGCCGACCGGTACCTGTCGCCGCTGGCGCGGGGCGAGCCGCCGCCGGAAATCACGACGGTCGAGCCCGCACAGCAGGGCACGCGGCGGGTCGTCGTCGAGGCGAACGCACAGGCGCCGCTGCTGCACGTCGCTTTCCATGCCGGCTCGGCGACCGATCCGGACACGCTGCACCTCGACCTGTTGCTCGCGGTACTCGCGGAGGGCGCCTCGTCGCGCCTGCACCGGCGGCTCGTCGAAGAGGAGCGCCTGGCCATCGAGGTCGGCGGCTGGCAGTCCGCCGGCTTCGATCCCGGCCTGGCCTATTTCGCCGTGACCGTGCCGCCGGGCGGCGACCCCGACGAGACCGAGGCGAGCCTCCTCGAGGAGCTGCAGCGCGTCGTCGACCGCGGCGTGACCGGCGCCGAACTCGAGAAAGCGCGCAACCTCGAACT
>JAKSCZ010000315.1 GCA_022360335.1 Pseudomonadota bacterium | reverse complement strand
GCGGGCAGCGCCGCCGGTCTCGCGCTGGGGCTCGCGGCGGCGAGGCTCGACACGGTCGTGCACGCAATCCAGGTGGCCGACCGGCCGTTCACGGGCCAGGGGACACTGCGCAGGCTCGCGGAGAAGACCCGTTTCATCCTGAACCGCTTCGACCCGTCGTTCGACGCTCCGGGCGTTCAGGAGAAACTCGTTTGGCGCGAGGGTTTTCTCGCAGGCGGATACGCGAAAGTCGACGAAGCGACGATTGCGGCAGGGGATCTCGCGGCATCGCAACTCGGCCTGTCGCTCGAGACGACGTACACCGGCAAGGCGTTCACGGCGATGCTGAGCGACCTGGCGTCGCAGGATGGCGCGGGCAGGCCGTGGCTGTTCTGGAATACGTACAACTCGGCCGCGCTGCCCGTCGGTGACGCGAAGCCCGGATCGCTCGACAACGTTCCCGCCGACTTCGAGCGATACTACTCGACGACCTGCAAGTCGACTGCCGACTGACAGGACTCCTTAGCTCTCCCGCAGCGCGTGCGTTAACGGCCCAGAGTCGTCTCAATACTACGCGTGAGCCGCGTTTCTGGGGCCACGCGTATTTTTTGAGACGCTTCAAATAACGAAGACGAATAAACGCTTTAACCGGCTGATGCATCTATGGAGAGAAATCGGAACGTAAACGGGAACTGTAATGAAACTGACTCGCAAGGTTTTGGTGTTGTTTATCGCCGTATCGGTGTTGCCGACGGCGGCTGTCGGGCAGGACGAAGACGTATCGATCGGGGTGATCCCGGATGGAGAGCTGATCGACAACGCCGTCGTCCCCGGCCGGAAATCGCCGGACGAATTGCGTCGGGATTTTTGGCGGGCCGAGAAAGACTTCTATTCGATTTACAACGAATTGAACGACGTCAGACTCTATGACGTTCGCTGCACCAAAGAGGCGCCGACCGGCACCAGGATCAAGACTCAGATGTGCCGTCCGAAATTCGTCGACAAGGCTCTAAGAGAGGGGAGGATCCGAGGTTCGGAAAACCTGAGTACCGATTCGAGAATCGCGGACAAAATGGCGGCATATCAAAAGAACGTGGAAACCCTGGTTGCCGCGAATCCGGAACTGCAAACGGCCGCGGCCGCGCTCAACCTGGCGCACGCACGGCTCACGGCGGACGAAGAGAGAATCGCCGGCAACTAAGGCAATCCAGCAGGGTATCGGACGACCGCTTGCGGGCTCGACCCAGGCCGTCATCGTCACCCGCAGGCGGGGCGCGGACGGGCCCGCTCCTACGGGGTCTCCGGCGCCGTATCCTTTTCGGCGGCGATCTCGGCTTCGACCGCGTCCATCATCTCGCGAACCTCGGCCAGCGTCGGCGCATCCGGATCGATCTCGATCGTATTGTGCACGACACGGGCGCGCGCCATGAACTCCTGCGTGTCGAAGTGGGCGACGCTGACCGGAATACCGCGCGGACTCGCGGCGATCTCGACCACGTGATCGCGCAGGTGGCCGTTCAACGCTCGCCCGGCCGCGTCGACCTGGCGATCGAGCAGTAGCGCAAGCCGATCCCCGGGCGGCGTCTCGTCATCCTCGAGCGGCTCGTGCGCTTCGAAGAACAACGCCCCGTCGCGCGCGCCGAACAGGTACGGTTCGTTGACGATCGTGACCCGTTCGCCGATGCCGACGAGCGTGTACAGTGCTTCGATGTTCTCCGGATACAGCCGCACGCAGCCGTGACTGACCCGCATACCGACGCCGTACGGCGCGTTCGTGCCGTGTATGAGATACCCCGGCATGTCGAGCTTGAGTACGCGGTGCCCGAGCGGATTGTCGGGTCCCGGCGGCACGACTGCGGGCAGCGGATCGCCCAGTTCGGCGTGCTCCCGGCGCACCGATGCCGGCACCCACCAGTGCGGGTCTTTCGCTTTCGAAACGACCGTCGTTTCGCCGAGCGGCGTCTCCCAGCCCACACGACCGACACCGATCGGGTAGGTCAACACCCGCTGCGGCTCGCCCTCCGCGGCTGCCGGAAAGTAGAACAGTCGCCGGGTGGCGATATTCAGCACGACGCCGCGCCGCGCGACGTCGGGCAGGACATACTGCGTCGGCAGGACGACCGGCGTACCCTCGCCCAACAGCCAGGGATTGACGCCGGGATTCGCAGCAACTATCTCGTCGTAGCCGAGTCCGTATTCACGCGCAAAATCCGACAATGTGTCCCTGGCGGTTGCAAACGCAACCTGCGGCTCGCCTACGACGGTCTGGTCGGGCGATTCGAGAAAGAAGTCGTTCGGGTCCTGGGCGTCCACGACGGGGCGCTCTTCCAGGGGTAGCGTGTCGACGCCGCCGCGCTTTCCCACCGACGAGAAGAGATCGTCGAGCACCGCGCAGCCGCTGATGGCAAGTAGCGGCAACAGCAGCAGTACACGACGCCCGGGCAAGCGTCAGTCCTTCGATTCCGCGGGCCCGATCTCCCTGACCGCGCGCGGGTTCGCGCCGCAATCGGTCTCCAGGCCCTGCGCCTT
>JAKSCZ010000626.1 GCA_022360335.1 Pseudomonadota bacterium | reverse complement strand
GTTTCGCGCAGGACTGCATGATATTGAAAACCGGTGCTTCCTGAAAGGCATCCGTTCCCATGGCGGCGCGGGGCACCTGACCGCAGATCAGAATCGCCGGAATGCTGTCCGCCGCACAGTCCCGTATCGGAGTCACACAGTTCGTGGCGCCCGGTCCGCTCGTGACCAGAAACACACCCGGCCGTCCCGTCGAGCGCGAGTATCCCGCCGCCATGAAACCGGCGCCCTGCTCGTTGGCCGGGACGACCAGTTGCATCGCGGCATCCTTGTCCGGCTCGACATGGTGATCGTTGTAGCGGAAGACGGCATCGTAGATCGGCAGGATCGCGCCGCCCGAATAGCCGAAAATCGTGTCGACGCCTTCGTCGGCGAGTACCTGGACGACGATATCGGCGCCCGAGAGCACCTCGTCCGCGAGCGGGTGGCGTGTCGCTTCCGCCGTGTTGGCCTGGTCGTTCATGGAAAGCCGGAAAACGCTTTAAGTAACGGATTTTTCGCGAGTGTTTACCAATTCAGGGTGCATTGCAATACTCGCTATGAGAAGCCATCATCCGCCTTCACGCTGCGGAAGACTGTTTCACCTGTAATTCATCATGCGACACGCCATCTCAGTGCTGCTCCAGAACGAAGTGGGCGCCCTCACGCGCATGACGGGCATGTTCTCGTCACGCGGCTACAATATCGAAACGCTCAACGTCGCACCGACCTACGATCCGCGCGTGTCCCGCGTGACGCTCGTGGTGTCCGGGTCCGATGCCGCGATCGCCCAGCTCAACGCGCAGCTCGCGAAACTCGTCGACGTGGTCAATATCCACGACATGACGCTGGGGGAGCATTTCGAACGCGAACTCGCGATCGTCAAGGTCAAGCTGGGCACCGGCGGGCTTGCGAAAGCGCTCTCGCTGGCCAGGCGTTTCGGCGCCGAGATGCTCGACGAGGCGGTCAACAGCTGCACGATGCAGCTGACGGGCAGTGTCGCCGAGGTCGACGAGTTCGTCGAGGCGGCGGCCGGGGTGGGCGAAATCTCGGCGGTCGCACGCAGCGGCACGGTGGCCGTTTCGAAAGGTGAAGTCACGCTGACGTCGTTCGATCGCCAGCACTTGCTCGTCGGCTGAACATGGCCGGCCTGACGCTTTCCGATTACCGGCGACTCGTCGTCAAGGTCGGATCGTCCCTGCTCGTCGACGGATCGGGCCGGCTCGATCGCCACTGGCTCGAGACGCTGGCGCGCGACGTCGCGGCACTGCACGAGGCGGGCCACGAGGTCCTGATCGTATCGTCCGGCGCGATCGCCATCGGCAGCTCGGTGCTGGGAATCGACACGCGCCGCGCCAGGCTGGAAGACCTGCAGGCGGCGGCGGCGGCCGGCCAGGTACAGCTCGTGCACGCCTATCAGGAGGCGCTCGGCGCGCAGGGAATCGGCGCTGCCCAGGTACTGCTCACGCCCGACGACACGGAGAACCGGCGCCGCTTCCTGAATGCGCGCGGCACGCTGTCGCGCCTGCTCGAACGTTCCGTCGTTCCGGTCATCAACGAAAACGACACGGTTGCGACCGAAGAGATCCGCTACGGCGACAACGACCGGCTCGCAGCCCGGATCGCACAGCTCGT
>JAKSCZ010000120.1 GCA_022360335.1 Pseudomonadota bacterium | reverse complement strand
GCCCGGGCGGACGTTACCGACGCAGCTTCCGTGGCACGGGCGGTGACGGATGCGCCCGCCGACGGCGGTAAGGTCGCCGGGATACTGCACGGCGCCGGTATCAACCGGCCGGCATCGATCCGCAATCTGGAAGCGGACGATTTTCATGAAATCTGCACGCCCAAGGTGGACGGCCTGCGCAATATCCTGGCCGCCGTCGACCCCGATGCCCTGCGTCTCGTCGTCAGCTTCGGCTCCGTCATCGCCCGCAGCGGACTGCAGGGCGAAGCGCACTACGGCCTGGCAAACGAATGGCTCGCGAAGGAAACGAGCGACCTCGAACGCAGCCACCCGCGCTGCCGTTGCCTGACGCTGGAGTGGTCGGTCTGGTCGGGCACCGGCATGGGCGATCGGCTGGGGCGGGTGGACGCGCTGGCTCGCCAGGGGATCGAAGCGATTTCCCCGGACATGGGCGTCGACGTCCTCTGCGACGTCCTCTACAGCAAGGCGCGCGGCAACGTCCTGCTGACCGGACGGCTACCCGAATTACCGACCCTGCCGCTGCGCGGCGGCGTCGTCCCGCTGTTGCGTTTCATCGAAACGCCACGCGTTTTTTACCCGGGCATCGAGCTCGTCGCCGACGTGGACGTCTCCCGGGGAACGGATCCTTACCTGGCGGACCATGAACTCGACGGACTGAGCCTGTTTCCCGGCGTGATGGCGCTCGAGGCCTTGGCCCAGGCCGCCGTCGCGGTGACCGGCTCGACGTCGCCGCCGACGTTCGAGAACGTCGCGTTCCACCGGTCGCTGGTCGTGCCCGCCGACGAAAAACTGACGCTGAGGATTCTCGCGCTCGTGACCCGACCGGACCGGGTCCGGCTCGCAATTCGCTGCGACAACACCGGGTTCAGTGTCGACCATGTCAGCGCCGAGTGTCGATTTGACGCGTGGCGCGGGACACCGGCGGACCTCGAGTCACTGCAGGCCGGCATTCGATCGCCGGAGGAGGCGATTCGAGTCGATATCTACGATTCGCTGTTGTTTCATGCGGGTCGATTCAGGCGCGTCGGCAAGTACTTCAGTCTCGAATCCCGGTCCTGCTGCGCCGAAATCGACGTAGACCGCGAGTGCTCCTGGTTTTCGGCGCTGCGCCCGGGCACGCTTCAGCTGCACGATCCGGGGGCGCGCGATGCAGCGATACATGCGGTTCAGGCCTGCGTTCCGGATTCGCGCCTGTTGCCGACGCGAGTCGAACGCATCGTGCAGGGCGGATCGAGCGCATCCGGGCCCTGGAGAGCGTTCGCCCGCGAGACGGCATCGGACGGGACCAGCTACGTCTACGACATCCACGTATTCGGCAGCGACGGCGAGCTTTGCGAATCCTGGTACGGACTTCGGTTCCGCGATGTCGGGCCGATCGCGGCGGATTGCTGGGCTCTCCCGCTGTTGCGCAATCACCTCGAACGACAGGTCCGCAAACGCGTATGCAACGACAGGCTGCGGCTGGCGGTACGGAACGGGGCCGATATCTCGAAGTCGGCTCGTCGCAGCGATGCCCTTGCCGCGTTGCAGACCGAATCGGCGCTCGTATTCCGTCGACCCGACGGCAAACGGACCGTACCGGCGTCGGAGACCGAAGTATCCGTCTCGCACGCCACCGACCTGACGCTCGCGGTAAGCGCGCCGGGACCGGTGGCCTGCGACCTGGAACCGGTCCGGGAACGCAGCGCCGTCGAATGGTCCGATCTTCTCGGCACCGAATACGCCGGGCTCGCGCACACCGTCGCAAGTCACTCGGGCGAGGGTCGGGATGCCGCCGCCACTCGAATCTGGGCGAGCCGCGAGTGCCTCAAGAAATCCGGCGCCGGCTTCGATGCTCCGCTGACGCTGGTCGGCGGCGACGATTCCCGATGGGTGACGTTCCGCTCGGGCGGCCGGGAGATCGCCACTTTCGTCACGTGTCTCGGGCCGGCGGGTGCCGAGATGACTTTCGCGGTACTGGCCGGAGGCGACGATGCGCGCGTTTGAGCACCGTCATGTCGTCTCCTTTCGGGAAACCAACCTTGTCGGCAACGTCTATTTCTCGCATCACCTTTGCTGGCAGGGCGCGTGCCGGGAGATGTTCCTGCGGGAACACGCGCCCGACGTGCTCGAGGCGATCGCCGACGGACTGAGCCTCGTCACGATGAGTGCGTCCTGCGAGTACTACGACGAGCTGCGCGCTTTCGACGAGGTTCTGATCCGCATGTACCTGAAGGCGCTCGGCCCGAATCGCGTCGGCATGACCTTCGACTATTTCCGCATTTCCGGCAACGACGAGTCGCTCGTGGCCCGGGGCCGGCAGGAGATCGCCAGCATGCAGCACGGCGATGCCGGCTTATCCCCGCGGCCGTTGCCCGCGAATCTCGTCCGCGCGCTGGAAACGTACGCAGGAGCCGGAGAGTAAACACGGGCCCGGGGCGCCGCCGCCACTCTTTTCGCGAGGACATCGGACATGTTGCAAGCATTTGCCCCCGAGACGATCTGCAAGCGATCGCGGGACGTCATACGGGAAGAAGCGGTCCACCGCGTCATCGTCGAGATGCGGTCGAGACTCAGTGAGCCCCTGAACCTCAAAGGCATGGCGGAAATCGCGTACTTCAGCCCGTTTCATTTCAACCGTGTCTTCAAGGAGCTGACCGGTGTGCCGCCGATCCAGTTCCTGTACGCGCTGAGGCTTCAGCGTGCGAAGGAACTGCTGCACGCCACCGACCTGAGCGTGACGAACATCTGTCTCGAAGTCGGCTACAACTCACTGGGTTCGTTCACCAATCGATTCACCGAACTCGTCGGCTTGTCGCCGAATGCCTACCGCCGGTTCTCCCGGGAATTCTGCGCGCTGGATATCGGCCGGATCCGCAGCCTGTTCTCATCGCAGCCCGACGGCGGCAAGGCCTCCGTCGGACTGGAAGGCACTCTGAGGATCGCCGGCCGCGGCAACGGCATGATCTTCGTCGCCCTGTTCTCGCGATCGATACCCGAGCGATGGCCGGTCTCGTATCGGCTGATGTCGGGAGCGGGCCGGTTTCGCTTTGCGCATGCGCGCCCGGGACGGTACCGCGTGCTGGCGCTGGGTCTGCCCGTGACGTCGAATCCCGTGGACATGCTGACACTGACGAATGCCTGCCGCGCCCGCAGCGAGCGTTGCCGAATAGAGCCGGGTCGCGTTACGCGGATGAACGAACTGCGCCTGGCGCCGACGAAGTCGCTGGATCCGCCGATTCTGAGCGCGGTGCCGCTGCTGACGATCAGCGGGTTGCTCGGCCGGGATGCGCCCGCCGGCTCCGCAGGTTGGCGCCGACCCGGAACTCGTCGATCGCAACCCGCCAGAACTCGACGTGATTCTGCACCTGGGTGACCAGTATTTCCGAACCGTCTTTCGAGAACGACGGCCACTGGGCGCCGGGCAGTTCGCGGAGCAGGCGCGGCGCCTGTCCGCGCTGCTGCAGCGCGACAAAATGCGTTGCGTCGCACATCCTGTATTCGCTCCACGTCAACTCCCCGCCGGGCCCCGGGCGGAGAAAGTTCTTCTCGACGTAGTCGGGGCGCGTTATTGCAACGGGCGCCTCCCCCGACGCAGGGCTGGCCCTGAACAGTCCCCAGGTCCAGCCGCCGCCGCGCGTCGACATGAACAGCACATTGCCGTCCGCGTCCAGCGACGGCGATTCGTCGTACCAGTCGTCATCGGTTACGTATTCGACGTCGCCGCCGGCAGCGTCGATCATGAACAGATTCGATTCGTACGGCGCAACATTGGCGGCGAACACGAGTCGATCGCCGCCGGGCGACCAGTCGATCGGACCGAGGATCCCGTTCGGAAAATCGGCGTCCTGCGTCAGTGTCCTCGCTTCGCCGCCGTCCATTTCGTAGACCGACAAATGCCAGGTACCGCCCGAGCTTCCGAGGTACGCGATCGCGCTGTCATCGGGCGACCAGCGCGGATAACACGCATTCTCGGCGGGCAGCGGCAGCGTGCTTCGCTCTCCCGTGGACCGGCGAAGGATTCGAATCTCCTGTTTGCTGCCCGCATCCGCACAATACGCGACGCGGTCTGCGCGGGAATCGAACGCCGCCTGCAGCGGCCGCTCGGCGGATTCGACGATTTGCGTCGTGCGGCCTGTTTGCCGGTCATAGACACTGATCGACGAGCCCCTGTGGACCAGGCGGTGAAAGAAGATGTAGTCGCGATCCCGATGCCGGTAGAAAAACGGCCAGCGATCGTTGCTCAGTGACGAGGTGACCGGGTACTCGATTTCGCCGTCGATGCGCTTGACCCAGATCGCGGACGAACCGCCGGCAATGCGCGTGAACGAGACGAGGGAGCCGTCGGCGGAAACGCTCGGTTTGTAGTCCCAGCTCTGGCCGTCCGTGATCTTCCGGATCAGGCCGCCGTCCAGCGACAGGTGCACGATGTCGCCGAATCCGGTCTCGTAGTCGTGGCAGACCAGCGATTCGCCGTCCGGGTGAAAGGAGCAGGCACCGACGTGACCGGCATCCCGATTCACCCTGCGTGCCGGGATCTCCTGGTCCGGCGACGACGCGATCGTCGCGACCATGAAATGGCGCTGCTTCCAGGCACCGGTCGTAAAGACGATACGCCGGCTGTCGTGCGCCCACGACGGGTACTCGTCGTCGTGCGCGGAGTCCGTCAGCTGCCGGGATTCCAGGTTTTCCAGTTTCAGCCACCAGATATCCTTGTTCCCCGATCGCGTCGAGGTGTAGGCGATGTTCCTGCCGTCCGGAGACCACTGCGGTTCGATATCGTCGGCAGGATCGCTCGTCAGCTGCCGCCAACGGCCGAATTTCGTATCGAGCATCCACAGGTCCAGGTTGCCGGTCCTGCGCGACGAGACGACGATGTAGCGGCCATCGGGCGAGATCGTCGCGTCGGTACCGCCGTGAATGTCCTGTCCGACCATCCGTATCGGCGGAAGCGGACGCGCCTCCGCTTCCGGCGCGACGCCCGCCGCCGGGCCTGCCGTCAGGACGCAGGCGAGCCCCGGCAGTATCGCCGCGAAAATGCCGCCCTCCCGCCGGCGGCCGGGCGGGGTTTTCGGCGCTTCAGATTGCATTGAGAAACGCCAGCAGGTGGCGCTCGTCCTGCGCCGAGATCGTCACGATTGCCGTATTCAGGTCCGGTACGCCGGCTTGCCGGCTGCGGCGCCGGTAGTGATCGATAACCTCGGACAGGGTACCGATACTGCCGTCGTGCATGTAGGGCGCCGTCCTGGAGACGTTGCGCAGCGACGGCGTGCGAAAGCGGCGCCTGTCCGCGGGGTCCTGCGTCACGTAGAAGCGGCCGAGGTCCGCGGACTCGACGCCGGTGTGCCGATAGCCGAAATCCGTGAACAGGCGATTACCCGCACTGTACTCATGGCAGCGCAGGCAGTGCCGTTCGAATACCCGCCAGCCCGGGCCGAGCTCGGAGTTCGCGACGCTCGATAGGCCGATATCGTAGCGTTCGTCGAACCGGGTGACGGGCGAGCGCAGCGTCCGCTGATAGCTCGCCAGCGCCTTCACGATCCTGTCTGCGTCGATGCGGCGATCGCCGAACGCGCGCTCGAACGCGGACGCGTAGCTCGCATCGCCCGAGAGGCGCCCGGCAATCCGGGCGAGCGACGCGCCCATCTCGCCGTGACCGACGAGCGGATTCCTGGCCTGCTCCTCCAGTCCGCTGATTCCGCCGTCCCAGGTCAGGTTCGGGAACAGCCCCACGTCCAGGAGCGACGGCGTATTGCGATGCGTCAGGCGCCCGTTGATTCCCACCGACCTGCGCCTCGTCCCGGCAAACGCCCGCTCCGGATCGTGACAACTGGCGCAGCTGACGCGGCCGGAACCGGACAGGGCTTCGTCATTGAAGAGCCGCTCCCCCAGCCCGGCCTTGGCGCGCGTCGTCGGATTGTCCAGCGGCGCAGGCATCGACACGGCCCGCATTCCCGAATCGCCGCCGCAGGCCAACGATGCGGCTGCGACCAGGGCCGTGCACAGCGATATTTTCAGCAAGGACACCGTCGGTGCCGGGCGGCGCGGGATACGACGCAAGGCTACAGGGGTTTCAGCGACGCGTGATTCTGCACCAGTTGCCATTCGGCCGACGCGTTGTCGGTACGGCGCAGAATCACGGTTTCGACCGTCTGCACGTCATGCCGCCGACCGTCGATCCAACTCCTGAGTGCGAGCGAATAGCGCACGAAGGCAAGCGTATTGTCATCCGACAGGAACGACTCGACGTCGGACAGCTCCAGGCTCTCGATGCGCATTTCGTCCTGCTCCATGGCGCTCAGGAAGCCGTCCCGGTCGAGGACGATCGCATCGTCGCCATAGAACATGAAATCGTCCGCGAGCAGCGACGCCACGCGTGCCCAGTCATACGCCTGTGCAGCGACAAAGAATTCGCCGATCGCCGCACGCGGTCGTGCGGATGCATCGCCGGCAGCGCCTGTCGCCGGCCGCCCGGGATCTTCCGCCGAACAAACACCAGCGGCGAGAAAAAGTACCGCCTGGAGCAGGGCTGCCAGGCGGTGGTGGGAGGCATGCGGGTTCGGGGTCATTATCGACCGGCGGCATCCTGCTGCGTTCCGGATACCGTGCTCAGCGTGCCGCTGCCCTGCTTCGCAAGCGACATGTGCCATTGAATCCAGCGCCAGCCTTCATCGGTTTTTACGGCGATGTTGGTCGACCAGAGCTCATCGGTGTACTCGACGCCGTCCGCCTTGCGAATATGAACCGTGCACTCCTCGGTACAGACGCCGAACGAGTCGGTTGCGCGACAGTTGAGCGCCGGCATTTCGAGTTCGACCGAGCCGCCGTCTTCCTCGATCGCGTCCACCGTGTCGTCGACGAACCGGTCTATGTCGCCCTTGGTGGTCAGGCGGATCGGCTGGTGCGTGCGGGGATCGAGCTCGAACGTCACCAGCACGTCGTCGCCGACCATCAGTTCCTTCAGCGCCTCGATACGACTTTCGTTCCAGTCCTCGTGCATGCGATGCAATTCGTGCTCGAGCTCGGCCGAAGCCGCTTCGTCCCATTCGAACTGCGCGACCGGCGCTTTCTCCGCCGCAACGGCGGTTCCGGCCAACAGCACGGCTGCGCCGGTAGTGATCAGTTGGGTGACTTTGACGTTCATGTCGGCGAACTCCGCAGGACTTGATGAGTCCGTCAATCCTAATGTTCGGCGGCGGCGCTTAGCTTATCGGAAATTGCGTGTTTGGCGCCCCGGCCCGGTCGAGCGCAATACCGGAGAAGTTTTGGAGCGTACGCGGGAATAGGATCGGGACTGCCAATCCTGGACAAGAGAAGGCCGGTCTCATGCAAAAGAAAACGTTGATAGGAATGCTCACCGGAACATCGCGGTTCGCCGAAATTCGCCGGGTTTCCGGCTTCGCCGTTGCGGGGCTCTTCGTCGGCATCTCGTTGCTCGCCTGCACGCCTCGCGACAACACCGATGACGTGTCCGTCGCTGCAAGCGGCGGTACGGCGATCGAACCGGGAGCGGCGCTCGACCGACCGAGCTACGACCGTTCAAACCAGAAAGCGTCCGCGCAGTCCGTTGCGAGGGGCGATTTGCTGGCCTGCAGGAATCTCGATTCGACCTTCACGGACAATCGGCCGACGAACGCGAAGGAATTTGCGAAAACGCTGCACGGCACGTGGGTCAACCCGAACATGCGCTCGGTTCACGGCCGCCCCATCGATACGGACGCGATCTTCCTCATCGATATGAAGAGCGACAGGCCCGCTTCGATCCTTATCGACCGGAACAACCTCGGCAAGCACGTACTGAACACGGCGTACCACCGCCTGCGCATGGCCGAAGGCGAACAGTCCATGATGTCGATGGTCAATTGCGCAATCGAGTTCGTCGACTACTACGTGAAAATCAGCAACGACGTGCTGATCGACGAGTTGTCCCGGGGCACGGGCATACCCATGAAATCCGACTGGACGATGGACCGGGCATGGCAGGCGCTGGTCGAGGGCGGCTACTTCGACTCCTTCGAAATGCGCACGTCCGCGCGGTCCGACGACCGGATCACGATCAGGTCCCAACAAGGCGATCATCAGCGCGTCGCCATCACGCCCGACTTCAAGCTGTTGAAAGAAGCCGACATCGAGCGCGGCGGCTACCCCGGCGGCGAATACTACATGCCGATGATCACCGGCGGTCTGTTTCACATTACGTTGACCGATACCCCCGCGGAACTGTTCTCGCACGGCGGCGTGAAGTGGCACATGGACGCGGAGTACCGGGGCGTCGGCATCGGCATTCCGCCGGGCGAGGCAGTGGCCGGATTCGAAGAGGGCGTATTTCACCGCGAGGGCGGCGCGTTCGTCTCCGGACCCGGCGCGCCGGATCAGCAGTGGGCGACCTCGGCCTGCGCCGACAAGCACAATCTCGACGGCCTGTCGCAGGTTTCCAACCCCGTCGGACATGAAGGCCACGACCACGATCTGCTGATCTTCGAACGATTCGTCATCGGTTCGCCGATGTAACGGGCGCGTCGCGCTGCGACGACGAGGGGAGACTGGCATGCCGCGCGTGAGGCCCGCTTCATTCACCGCACTCGGCCTGGCGGCTGCATTCGCTGCAGCCGCCGGGGCGCCGCTGGATTCCAGCCACATACAACTCGTGGAAGAGTTCCGCGCACCCGGGCTCGAGACCGAGATCTCCGGTATCCATCCGCATCCGACCGACGACAACCTGTACCTGGCCGTTTCCAACGGCCGACCGACTTACAAACCGTCGATGACGCCCATGTTGCCGGTCGACCTGCGCAACAAGTTGCTCGTCGTGAACGGGAACGGCGTCGTCGTCGACTCCTTCGACCTGCCGGACGGCGGCGGGCTCTTCGGCGGCATGGGAATCGACAACGACGGCAAGGTCTGGCTCGGTCCGCTCGATCCTCCGGAAATCTGGAAGCTCGACCTGGAAAGCGGCGAAATCGAAGAGGAATTCGCGCTGCCCGGCCCGGTCGGCGGCCTCGACTACGATCGCGAGAACGACCTCGTCTGGATGACCAACTACATCGGGCATCCCAGCATGCTGGTCGTCGACCCGGCATCCGGTGAAATCATCGAGTCCCTCTGGTCGAACGAGAATTGCCAGGGAATCGCGAAGGTCGGCGGCGACTGGCTGACGTTCTGGACCAGCAGCTGGGAAGCCGACGCCTTTTCCGAACTGTGGCAACTGGATGAGGCGACGGGCAAGCCGAAGTACCGGCAGCGCGTTGACGTCGTGCACGCGTCGATGGCCCCGCTGGACCCGAAGATCAGCGGTTACGAGGGGTTCATTGCACTCGCCCACGTCGATTCGGGGACCAGCGGCCACGCCGTCGTGCGCAAGTACCGCTACATCGGGGAAGCGGCGCGCGCGGACGCCGCGCGGCTCGTGCCCAAGCGCGCATCGTCCAGCACCGTGGCCATCGCGTCGGCGGCCGGGCAGGCGCCGGCGAACCCGCTGGCGACGGTCCGGCGTCTCGTCGAAGCCGCGTCGGAGTCCGGTGCCGAGTTCGTGGTGCTGCCGGAATACGCGTTCGGCGCCG
>JAKSCZ010000200.1 GCA_022360335.1 Pseudomonadota bacterium | reverse complement strand
GCGATCGGCGCCGCATCCGCCGGACGAAGTGGAACGCATGAACAAACTGACCAAATCGGCCGCTTCCGTGGCCCTTGCCTTACTCACGCACGGCGCGCTTGCCTGCGACTACCCGCAACGCGCCGACGTGCCCGACGGCGCGACGGCGAGCAAGGATGAGATGATCGCGGGGCAACGCGGCGTCAGGTCGTACGTCGCGGCGATGGAAGAATACCTGGCCTGCATCGAGGCCGCGGAAGCACAGGCGGTGATTTCTCTCGGCGACGATGTGGACGAATCCGCCAAGCGCCAGCGCGAGGATCTCTTCAACAAGAAGTACAACGCGGCCGTCGAAGAAATGAATCTCGTCGCCGAGGAGTTCAACGTCCAGGTCAGGGCGTACAAAGCGCGCAGCGAATAGAAGAAGGGGCGGAGATAAGGGACAGTTACCTTATCTCCTGCCGAACACTGTCCGCTTCCCCACTTGCCGCACGCAGGAGATAAGGTAACTGTCCCTTATCTCTGCCCCTTCTGTCTATTCCAGTTTGTCGCTCTCCCTGCGCAGGTCGACCTTGTCCTCGGTGACGATACGTTCCAGCACCCGGATGCGCTCCTCGAGCCTCTCGATCTCGGCCAGCGTTTCCTCGAGTTTCGGGTCGGACGCCTTATCCTGCTGTTTCGCCTTGAGGTACTTCTGAATCGTATCCGCCGTGAAGACGATTGCGACGATACAAACGACGTAAAACAGTGTATTCATTGACGGTCCCTTTGTCGTTTTTCTACAGTCTGCGGAATTCCTCGTCGAGTTCAAACCGCGACGACGTGACGTATTTTTCCAGTTTCGCCAGGCGCTCATCCATCGCCCGGTAGCGCTCGCGAACCTCGCCGACCGTCGGTTTCGCCCGCAGAATCTCCTCGCGGAGCGCTTCCTTGCGCAATTCGTCGCAGCTCTCACGGTCGTAGACCCGCGACGACGACGCCGGAATCAGCAGTACGGCCAGAAGATAGGCGAACGCGGCGAACGGAAACGCGCACAGGAACGCGATGACGCACAGCAGACGCGTCACCTTGAGGTTGAACCCGAAGTGCGTCGCAATCCCCGCGCAGACGCCGCCGAGGACGGCCCGGTCCGCATCCCGATACATACGTCGTCTCTCGATTCCAGGGCAACAAGTCATGGGCGTCTCCATTCGTTGCGGTATTTCCGCCAGAATTCATATTCGCTTCTTGCGCCGGAATAGACCAGCGGTTTCTCCCTGATCAGCACGGTGGCGCCGAGGTAGCATGCGGCTGTCAACCAGAAGAACAGCAGCAGACTGACGGCGGCGATTACGCGCACGGCGCCGACGTTGAGATTGAATCGATCCGCCAATCCTGCGCAAACGCCGAATATCCAGCCGTTTTCTCTGTCGCGGTAGAAACCGCGCAGCGGGCCGTTGTCAATATTCCACGTGCTTCGAGTCATTTATCCCGTCTCCGAAGAACGTTCCGCAGCGACGCGTTTCTTCAACGCATCGAGTTCCTTGTTGACCGACTCCTCGGCTTCGAGACTCGCGAACTCGTGGTTCAGGTCCTTCGGCAAACCGAGATCGTAGGCTTCGACCCGACCTTCCACGTCGTCGATGCGGCGCGTATAGGCTTCGAACCGAAGCATCGCATCGTCGATCTTGTAGTCGTGAATCTTCTTGCGGGCGGCCAGACGGCTGCTCGCCGTCTTGTGGCGTGCGAGCAGGGCCTTCTGTCTCGCCTTCGCATCCTCGAGCTTGGCCTCGAGACGCGCGATGTCTTCGTTGAGCTTGGCAAGACCCTCGTCGACCGCGACGTAGTCTTCCTTCAGGACGTCGACGGCGGAGGCGACGCGGGCTTTCTCGACCAGCGCAGCCTTGGCCAGGTCCTCGCGGCCCTTGCGCATGGCCAGTTCGGCCTTGTCGTCCCAGTCGTCCTTCTCGCGGTCGAGCGCTTCGATCTTGCGGTTCAGGTCCTTCTTGTCGGCGATCGACCGGGCTGCCGCCGAGCGAACCTCGACGAGCGTGTCCTCCATTTCCTGGATCATCAGGCGGACGATCTTCTCGGGGTCCTCTGCCTTGTCGAGAATCGCGTTGATGTTGGAGTTCACGATGTCGCTGAATCGCGTGAAAATACCCATGGTGTTTCCTCTCGTTCGGTGAATCCTGCCAGGATCGTTGCAGCATTCGTGCCAACCTCGCTGTTCCAGCATAACTTATTGAAATAATTTCAAAAAACAGCTCCCGGGGCGGCTTCGGCCCGGTCGCCGGAATTGGTATATTTCACTATATAGTGGTTATTTTTACTAACATCTGGCTTAATTGACCGATGGCTACGGCACCGGAATCGCAGCCGATCATCGGCGAGGCGCCGGCGTTCCTCGAGATGCTCGAGCACGTCTCGCGCGCGGCCTCGCTGTCGAAGCCCGTACTCGTCGTCGGGGAGCGCGGCACGGGCAAGGAACTGGTCGCCTCGCGCCTGCATTTCCTGTCCGGGCGCTGGGAGCAGCGCGTCGTCAAGGTCAATTGCGCCGCGCTGACCGAATCGATCCTGGAATCCGAGCTGTTCGGCCACGAAGCAGGCGCTTTCACGGGCGCGGCCAGGACGCACACCGGTCACTTCGAGCGCGCCGACGGCGGCACGCTGATCCTCGACGAACTCGCGACCATCTCCCTGCGCATGCAGGAAAAAATACTGCGGACCATCGAGTACGGAGAGATCCAGCGCGTCGGCGGCAGCGAAACCCTGCGCGTCGACGTGAGGATCGTCGGTTCCACCAATGCCGATCTCCAGGCGCTCGCGGCGGAAGGCCGCTTTCGCAAGGACCTGCTCGACCGGCTCGCTTTCGACGTCATCACGGTACCGCCGCTTCGCGAGCGCGTCGAAGACATCCTTCCTCTCGCCAACGCGTTCGCGATCAATATGGCGAGCGAGCTCAAGTGGCGGTTCTTCCCCGGGTTCAGCTCGCGCGCCTCGTCCGCCCTGCTGCGTAACAAGTGGCCCGGCAACGTGCGGGAGCTCAAGTTCGCAATCGAGCGTTCCGTCTATCG
>JAKSCZ010000519.1 GCA_022360335.1 Pseudomonadota bacterium | reverse complement strand
TTGCCGTTCGTCGGCGTCCGGCAGCCGGCCGTACGCGGCGCCGAGGTTGTCTTCGACGTGATGCACCTTGGTCATGCCGGGGATGCTCAAGGTCGCGGCCGGGTGGCCGATCGCGTACTTGAGCAGGAATTGCGCCCAGCTCCGGCAGTCGAACCCGGCCGCCCAGGCCGGCAGCGCTTCGTCGCCGACCTTGCTGAAAATCCGGCCGCCGCCGAACGCGCGATTGATGATCACGGCGATGCCCTTGTCGGCCGCCAGGGGCAGGATGCGTTCGTCCGCTTCGCGTTGTTCGAGCGAGTAGTTGATCTGGATAAAATCCAGTTCCTCTGCGCGCATGACTTTTTCGAATTCCTCGTACTGTGCGGCGTGCGATGTCGTAATGCCGATGTAGCGAATCCTGCCGTCCTGCTTCCACTCGCGCATCGTCGCAAGCGCTTCGCCGGTGCCGCGCAGGTTGTGCACCTGCATCAGATCGAACGTCCGTGTCTTCAGGCTGCGCTGCGACTCGCGCATCTGCGCATGGGTCGCCTCGCCGCCCGGGTCCCTGTCGGCTTTCGTTGCGATGAACAGGTCGTCCCGGATACCGAGTTCGGCGATCAGGCCGCCGAGCACGGCTTCGGATTTGCCGTAACCGGGCGCCGTGTCGATCAGCGTCCCGCCGAGTTCGTGGAAGCGTTTGAGCGCAGCCAGCAATACGTCGCGCTCGCGCCGTCCGTAGCGGTTGGTGCCGAGCCCGACGACCGGCACGAGCTCGCCGGTCGAGGGGATGGCCTTGGTGATCATCGGGCCCGCGCCCGCCAGCGCACGTCCCGGGCCGAGTGCGGCCAGGGATGCGGCCCCGAGGCAGGCTCCGCCGAAGTCGCGTCGTGTCATCGTCATGCCGAACCCCCTATCCCTGCATGTCCTCGAGCTCGATGCCTTTGGTTTCATGCACCATCTTGACGACGAACAGGATCGAGATCACGGCGCAGGCCGTATAGAAACCGTAGGCGCCGGCAAGACCGATACCCGCCAGCAGGATCGGGAACGTCATCGTGATGCCGAAGTTCGATCCCCATTGTGCGAGACCCGAAATCGCGAGTCCGGTTCCGCGTATCTGGTTCGGGAACATCTCCCCGAGCATGACCCACATGACGGGTCCCCAGGAGAAGTTGAAGAACATGACGTAGAGGTTGGCCGCGACGAGCGCCGTCGGGCCGTACACTCCCTCGAGGCTCAGGCCGCCGTCGGCCCCGACCGTCGCGTTCGTAAATGCATACGTCACCGTCGCCAGCGTCACCGCCATGCCGATCGAGCCGATGAACAGGATCGGCTTGCGGCCGACGCGGTCGACGAGCAGCAGCGAGACGACGACGGCGGCGATGCTGAGCCCTCCGCTGACGATGTTGATCAGCAGGGCGTCGCTCTCCGTGAAGCCGACCGATTGCCACAGCACGGCGCCGTAATAGAACACCACGTTGATGCCGACGAGCTGCTGGAACGTCGCCAGCCCGATGCCGACCCAGACCAGCGTGCGGATGCGCCCGGTCGCAGGATCCCTGAGGTCCGCGAGTCTCGGATTGTGACGGTCTTCGGCCAGGGATGCGTCGATCTCGTCGGCCTTGGCCAGCGCGGCTTCCCGTCCGCCGAGCTTCGTCAGCACGTCGACGGCCCTGTCGTGCAGGCGATGCAGCACGAGGTAACGCGGGCTCTCGGGAATGAAGAACAGGGCGACGAGGAAGATCGTCGCGGGCAGGATTTCGACCCAGAACATCCAGCGCCAGGCTTCGAATCCCATCCACCATTCGGTCATCGACGATCCGGCGGCGCCGGCGATCAGGTAGTTGCTGAAGAATGCGACGAACAGGCCGGAGATGATCGCCACCTGCTGTACCGTCGCCAGCGTGCCGCGGTAGCGGGCCGGCGTGACTTCGCTGATGTAGGCCGGTGCGAGGACGCTGGCCGCGCCGACCGCGAGGCCGCCGAGAACCCGGTACGCGACGAACTCCGCCGACGCCGTCGCGATGCCCGATCCCCAGGCACTCACGATGAAGAACACGGCCGCGACCCGCATGATCGTGCGGCGCCCGAAGCGGTCGGCCAGGCGGCCCGCGAAGAACGCACCGAACGCGCAGCCGAGCAACATCGAGGCGACATTGAAGCCCGTGCCGACGCTGTCCGAGTCGAATGCCAGCTGCAGGCCGTCGACGGTGCCGTTGATCACGCCGCTGTCGAATCCGAACAGGAAGCCGCCGATCGTCGCGATACAGCTGATGACGACGATGTAGAACGTGTGTTGCGATTTCCCTGCAGTGTCGGACACGGCCATCCCCTCGCTTTTCTTCGGCCGTTCGCACAGCCCCTGTCATGATGTACACGACGCTGGCACAATTGTCAGCCCTTTGATGCCGCGACGAACAGCCCATGCCAGGACGTTATTTCGAGGAGTTCGAGACCGGTCAGATCATCGATCATCCGATCCGCCGCACCGTCACCGAGACCGACAACGTGCTCATGACGACGATGACGCACAACCCCGCGGCCCTGCATCTCGACGCCGAGTACATGAAGACGACGGAGTTCGGCAAACCGCTCGTCAACAGCTGCCTGACGCTGAGCTTCATGGTCGGCATCTCCGTCAACGACACGA
>JAKSCZ010000379.1 GCA_022360335.1 Pseudomonadota bacterium | reverse complement strand
GCAAGATCGTCCAATTGAAGTGGATCGAGAGACACTGATGCCGCGGTTGGCTTGTAGTATTGCTCAATTAGCAATCCTGTTTCTGCTCTCAGCCTGTGCCTCCACGAACCCACCTGTAGCGTTGTCGGCCTCATTCGACATTGTGATCAGAAACGGTCTGGTACTGGACGGCACCGGCACGCCCGCACGAATGGGCGACGTTGCGATCAGGGACGGCCGCCTGGCAAGTATTGGCGAGGTCGCCGGCACGGGCGTACGGGAGATCGATGCCGCGGGATTGTACGTATCGCCCGGATGGATCGACATGATGGACCAATCGGGGTCGGTGCTGCTCGAAAATGGCCATGCGCCCAACAAAATCCACATGGGCGTCACCACGGTAATTGCAGGCGAGGAAGGGACGCCGGTGCCTGCCGACAGGATAGGCGCGTATTTCGACCGTCTGGAATCGCAGGGGATTTCGGTCAACTTCGGCACCTACTACAGTGCTACGCAGGCGAGAGTTGCGGTGCTGGGCGACACTGCGATCGATCCGGGCGACGCGGATCTCGAAAAAATGAAGCGCCTGGTGGCAACTGCGATGGAGGCCGGAGCGTTCGGGATAACGACGGCTCTCATATATCCCCCGGCGTCGTATCACAAGACGGAAAACCTGATCGAGCTGTCGAAGGTAGCCGCCAACTACGGTGGAATTTACGCCACGCACCTCCGCGACGAAGGCAGAAACCTGATTGCAGCGGTCGAGGAAGCCGTGCGCATCGGTGAGGAAAGCGGTGCCGGGGTCGAAATATTTCACCTGAAAGCAGCTTATCGGCCCGGCTGGGGTACGTTGATGGCCGATGCGATCGCCACCATCGAGGCTGCCAGGGAGCGCGGCGTTGACGTTACTGCGGACGTTTATCCCTACGTCGCCGGCGGCACGGGTCTGGAGGTGGCCATACCGAACTGGATTTTCGACAAAGGTATGGACGTTGCGCTGGACCGAATGCGTAACCCCGAAATCGTTCAACGGATCAGGCAGGAGTTGTCGGAGGGGATACAAGACGGCTGGACCAATCTCGTTTATTCGTCCGGCGGATGGGAGAATGTCGTTCTGGTCAATTCCCGGACCGACGAATACAGCCGATATCACAACCGGAATATGAAAGACATCGGGACCGAACTGGGGACAGATCCGGCCAACGTCGCGATCGACATCATTCTCGCAGCGGCGCCGGAGAGGCCCGTGGCGTTATTCTTCATGATGAGCGAACGAGATGTCGAACTTGCGATACGACAGCCCTGGGTCAGTATCGGAAGTGACGCCGCCGCATCCCTGGTGGCTGGCGGAACGGATGCTCTCGGCTTGCCGCATCCTCGAAGTTACGGCACGTTTCCGAGAATTATTGCGGAGTACGTTCGCAATCGAGGTGTATTGAGTTTGCCGGAAGCTATTCGCAGGATGACCTCATGGCCCGCCACACGCATGGGCATGGACGACCGTGGCGCCCTGCATGCCGGTTTTGCCGCGGACGTCACGATTTTCGATTTCGAAGGCGTCGAGGATTCTGCAACCTGGGAGAATCCGACGGCGATACCGATGGGGGTGAAGTACGTACTGGTCAATGGCAAACTGGTTCTTGACGGCGGCGAGCATACGGGCGAGACGCCGGGTACCGTCCTGCGAGGCGCAGGCGCACTGTCGGCACAATGACGACCGATACACGTGAATTCGGGGCTGACGTCGACCCACGGAACGGGAGCATCGGAATGTTCGCCGCGCTCGCCGTTCTGATCAGTTTACCGTTCTGGCTGATGATCCTGGCCACGGAAGAATCGGCCGGCGGTCCGCCACGGCTGTACATATTGGGGCTGATGTGGGCGCCCGGACTGGCGGCTTTGTCGACGGCCTCGATGAAGAGAATTTCGATTGCGTCGTTGGGGTGGGAGTGGCGTGACAGACGGCTCCTGGCGATTGGCTATTTCCTGCCGTTGTTGTACACGCTTACCGCGTACCTGTTGATCTGGGGATCCGGACTGGGGGGATTCTACGATTCCGGATTCGTCCTCCAGGTCGAGACGGGATACGGCTGGGAGACACTCCCTGCGTGGGCGAACTTCGGCATCTTCGTCCTGACCCAGTCGACGTTCGGCGTTCTCATGACGATGACCTTCGCCCTGGGAGAAGAAATCGGGTGGCGCGGTTTTCTCGTTCCCCGCCTCATGCAGCGCTTCAGCTTCGGCGCAACGTGCCTGATCTCCGGTGCCATGTGGGCTGTGTGGCACTATCCGCTTGTGTTTCTCGGCGGGTACGGCGGCGACGGGCCCGTTTTCTACTCGGCAGCCTGTTTCACGGCGCTGGTCATCGCCCTGAGTGTCGTCATGGCCTGGCTGAGACTCAGGTCGGCAAGTATCTGGCCTGCCGTAATTCTGCATGCGAGCCACAATCTGTACATTCAGTCGGTGTTCGAACCGCTTACAGAGAAGACCGAGTTGTCGCGCTACTTTGTTGGCGAATTTGGACTCGTTATTCCTGCGCTTGTAGTTTTGCCCGCGGCCTACCTACTGAAACAACGTGCCTCTCTATCTCGGCGACAAGACGATCGATCTGCCCGGGAGAATGCTCGCTGAACACGCAGGCTCTCAGTAACCCGCCGGTATCCGAGCCTCCATAGCTTTGAACGAACTGAATGTATATCCCGTCCTCATACAGCGCGTCGCGCAGCGATTTCATGGCACCCTTGTCGTCATATTGCCAGGCGACGATGGGCACAACAGAGCTATCGACGGGAATACCAATAGAGCGGAGGCCGTCCTTGAGCCGCGCCGTATTGCTCCGCAATCGCTTTCGCAGCGAACCGTGCGCCATCAAGAGGTTCATGCCGGCTATGGTTGCCGCCGCATCGGGGGCCGACGGCGTCGAAGCCGCCGTCGCAGTCGGGCCCCGCTTCAGTTCCTCGATAAAGCGGCTGTCGCCGCCTATTACACCGCCGAAACCGCCGATAGCTTTGGCGCAACTCCCCCCGGTGACGACATTGTCCGCCGTCAGAGCAAAATGATCGCGGCTGCCTCGCCCGTGTTCCCCGAGTACGCCGATAGCGTGCGAATCGTCGATCCACACGT
>JAKSCZ010000361.1 GCA_022360335.1 Pseudomonadota bacterium | reverse complement strand
TCCAGGATGAGGTGGCCTTGCTCGCTGAGATAGTCCAGCCACTTGTTGAGCACGACGTTACGGCGCCAGCGCCGGTCGAGTTCCCGCCCGTGCTCCCTGACGAGCCGCCGCAGCGACGGGTGACGCCGGCGGGACCCGACCGCCATCGCCTCGGCCAGCCGGCCGTCGAAATAGGCGCGGACCGTCATGTCGGGTTCGGCGCGCAGCCCGCCGTCCGTTTCGAAGTGATAGCTCACCGACAGCGTCGCCGTGTAGCGGCTGCGTTCGAGGATTTCGACGTACAGATCACAGTCGCCGGCGACGCTCGAACGCAGGCATCCGTCGATCCGGTCGAGCTCGGGGATCAGCCTGAGCAGGCGCAGGAAATTGCTCTCGTAGAGCGCCATCAGGCCGGCGAAGCTGCGCGGTTTTGCGGCGCTCTCCGGAACGATGTGAGAGTCGAGCAACATGCCGCCAATATAGCAGCAGGCGCCCTGCAAAATCAGGGTCGAACTCTGCGTTCAACCCCGGTACTATCGAGAATTCTGCTCGAAATCTCCTCGATCGAAAAGCTCGTCGTATTCACGTTCGGAATACCGTAGCGCCGGAATATCTTGTCCGACTCCCGCAGTTCGAAGCGCACTTGCTGCGCCGAGGAGTACTTGCCCATCGGCCGCCGTTCCTTGCGGATTTCGCGCAGCCGGTCCGGTGCGATCGTGAGGCCGAAGAGTTTCCGTTTTTGCTGCACCAGGAAACCCGGCAGCGTGCCGCTTTCGAGTTCGTCGTCCGTGAGCGGGAAGTTGGCTGCGTAGACTCCGTACTGCAGCGCCAGGTAGAGACAGGTCGGCGTCTTGCCGGAACGCGACACACCGACGAGTATCACATCCGCAGCGTCGTAGTTGCGGCTGATCCCGCCGTCGTCGTTGGCCAGGGCGAAGTTGGTCGCCTCGATGCGCTTCATGTAGGTGTCGATGTCGCTGACGCCGTGCGCCATCCCCAGTCGGTACTGGGGCGTTTCGCCCAATTCGGTCGCCAGCGGCTCCAGGAACTCGTCGAAGATATCGAGGTGCAGACCCGCCGATTCCTTGACGATCTCCCGCAGCTCGGGCTGCACCATCGTCGAGAAAACGATGGGACGCGGCACGCCGTCCCGGGCCGCGGCGTCGATCGTCCTCACGGCTTCCCTTGCCTTGTCTTCGGAATCTATAAATGGCAAAGTCACTTGCCGATAATGCTGCCCGGAAAACTGGGTAATCAGACTGTGCCCCAGGGTCTCGGCAGTCACGCCGGTCTGATCCGAGACAAAAAACACTGCGCGCTCAAGCATCGCTAGGATTGTCCATTTCCTGCCACGGAACACAAGGGAGTAACACTTGGAGCCACTTGTAATCAAGCTCGAAGAGCTTGGCATGGACGACGTAGAAACCGTCGGCGGCAAGAATGCATCACTCGGCGAAATGATCGGCAAGCTCTCGAACCTGGGAGTGTCCGTTCCGGGCGGTTTCGCGACCACGGCCGCCGCGTATCGCAGTTTTCTGGCCGCCGGCGGCCTGGATGAGCGAATCGGTCAGCAGCTTGCCGGCCTCGATGTCGAAGACCTCGAGGCGCTGACGTCGGCCGGCTCCGCGATTCGCTCGTGGATACTCGAAACGCCGTTGCCGGACGAACTCATGCAGCAGGTCCGCTCGGCCTGGGACGAGCTGTCCGGGGCCGGCGATTTCGCGGTTGCGGTGCGCTCGTCCGCCACGGCCGAGGATCTGCCCGACGCATCGTTTGCAGGCCAGCAGGAAAGCTATCTCAACGTTCGCGGCTTCGACAACATGCTCGTCGCGATGCACAAGGTGTTCGCCTCATTGTTCAACGACCGTGCAATCGCCTATCGTGAACACCACGGCTTCGACCACGGCGAAGTCGCCCTGTCGGCCGGCGTGCAGGCCATGGTGCGCAGCGACATCGGGTCGTCCGGCGTCATGTTCACGCTCGACACGGAGACCGGATTCCGCGACGCGGTTTTCATCACCTCGTCGTGGGGCCTCGGCGAAACCGTCGTCCAGGGCGCCGTCAATCCCGACGAGTTCTACGTCTACAAACCGGCGCTGGCCAGCGGGCATCCTCCGATCCTGCGCAGGAATCTCGGCAGCAAGGCCGTCAAGATGGTCTACAGCGACAACCCGAAGCCCGGCAAAACGGTGCAGACGGTAGACGTCGCCGAGCTTGACAGCCTCGCCTTCTCCATCGACGACGACGATGTCGTGGAACTGGCCAGGATGGCCGTTACCATCGAGAAGCACTACGGCCGGCCGATGGACATCGAGTGGGGCAAGGACGGCAAGGACGGCAAGCTGTATATCCTGCAGGCGCGGCCGGAAACCGTGCAGAGCCGCACCGGCCGGTCGATCCAGCGTTTCACCCTGAAGGACAAGGGCAAGGTGATCGTCGCCGGCCGCAGCATCGGTCACAAGATCGGCGCGGGTAACGCCAAAGTCGTTCGTTCCGTCGCCGAAATGAACCGCGTGCGCGCCGGCGACGTCCTGGTATCGGACATGACCGATCCGGACTGGGAGCCGGTCATGAAGCGCGCGTCCGCGATCGTCACCAATCGCGGCGGCCGCACCTGCCACGCCGCAATCATCGCCCGCGAACTCGGTATCCCGGCGGTCGTCGGCTGCGGGGATGCAACCGGGAGGATTACCGACGGGACGGACGTGACGGTCAGTTGCGCCGAGGGCGACGAAGGCTTCGTCTACGAAGGCAGCCTCGATTTCGAGGAGAAGAACATCGAACTGGACGAATTACCCGAAATCCCGGTCAAGATCATGATGAACGTCGGCAATCCCGACCGCGCATTCGATTTCGCCAGTATCCCGAATCGCGGCGTCGGTCTGGCCCGCCTGGAGTTCATCATCAATCGTATGATCGGCGTGCACCCCCAGGCGCTGCTCGAGTACGGCGATCTCGACGAAGATACGAAGGCCGCCGTCGACGACCAGATGGCGGGTTATCCCGATCCCGTGGAGTTCTTCGTCGAGAAGCTGACCGAGGGCGTGGCGACGATCGCCGCGGCGTTCGCACCGGAACCCGTCATCGTCCGTCTGTCGGACTTCAAGTCGAACGAGTACGCCAACCTGATCGGCGGCGATCGATACGAGCCCGATGAGGAAAACCCGATGCTCGGTTTTCGCGGCGCCGGCCGCTACGTCTCGGACGATTTCCGCCCGTGCTTCGAACTCGAATGCCGGGCCTTGAAACGCGTGCGCGAGCGGATGGGGCTGACGAACGTCGAGATCATGATTCCGTTCGTACGCACCGTGCAGCAAGCGAAGGACGTGATCGACCTGATGGCCGCCAACGGTCTCGAGCGCGGCCGGAACGGCCTGCGCGTCATCATGATGTCCGAGCTGCCGACCAATGCCCTGCTGGCCGACCGGTACCTCGAACACTTCGACGGCATGTCGATCGGCTCGAACGACATGACCCAGCTCGCACTGGGTCTGGACCGGGACTCGGCGCTGGTTGCAGACGACTTCGACGAGCGCGACGATGCAGTCAAGGCGCTTCTTGCGATGACGATCGCCGCATGCAAGAAACGGGGCAAATACGTCGGGATCTGCGGCCAGGGTCCGTCGGACCACGCGGACCTCGCGCGCTGGTTGCTGGACCAGGGCATCGAGAGCATGTCGCTCAATCCCGATACGGTCATCGAGACCTGGATGTTCCTCGCCGGAGAGACCGTAGAGGGCTAGAAGCGGTCGTAACGCGAACGACGCTGCCAGCGGACGCGCGGCAACCAGATGCCGAGGATGACGCCGACGAGCAGTACCAGTGCGCCGGCCATGAACCAGTAGCGCGTCGTCTGGCTCGCGAGTTCGCGGTTCTCCTGCTCCAGCGTATCTGCACGTATCTGTGCGGCCGCGAGCCGCTCCATCAACGACTTGTTCTGCTCGTTGATCCCGAGCACGTTGGCCGCCGTGCGCCTGATCCCGGCCAGTTCCTCCTCGACCGCCGCCTTGTCGCGTTCGAGGGCTGCGATCCGCCGCCTGGCGGTGTCGTACTCACTGCGAATCGCCCTGAGCTGCGAGTCGAGCGAGGTACCCCGCACGTTGGCGCTCGTCAGCTGGCTCGTCAGGGAGCTCAGTCGCTCGCGGGCGCCCGGCTCGTCCATCAGGTAGCGGCTGAGCACCCAGCCTTCGGTGCCGCCCTGCGTACGGACACGCGAGTAACCCGATTCCGCGTCACGCTCGAGAACCTCGAGTCGAGTGCCGCTGCTGACCATGAGCTGGATGGCGTTGCCGGTGCTCGGCCCGGAGCGCAGGGTGATTTCAAACCGGTCCGCAACCCAGGCGGGCTCTGCGGATACGACGCCCGCCAGCATGAGCGCTGCGGGCAAGAGGATGCGGATGAGCTTTTTCATGATGCGACAACTATAAGCGAACCGTGTTTGTCCTGCCAGCTAATACCAATATAAATCAGTTGCTTATCGGCGACAGTTCGGCCACATTCTGCTCCCAGTTCCGGCCGTCGAACGGCGTCACTTCGATCGCCTCGATCGTTCCCGGGTCGAGGCAGCGGACGTTGACGCTGACCCCGTCCGGGTGCGAGCGCGGAACGTAGAAGGACTTGACGCCACAACGGCTGCAGAACCGGTGCTTCGCAGTACCCGTGCCGAACGTGTAGGTCGTCAATGCACCATCGCCGTCGAGCAGCCGAAAGTCGCGTTTCGGGACGATCAGATGCAGGTACGCGAACTTCGAACAGATGCTGCAATTGCACTCGGTTGCCTCGACGATCGACGGCGCCTCGACCTCGAAGCGAACCCGCCCGCAATGGCATCCGCCCGCGTGCAAGGTCATGCGGCCGCCCCCTTGCGCCATACCGCGACGCAGTTGTTCGACGGCACCGCGTACAACCGGGTCCTGTGCATTCCCGCTGCCGATGCGAACCCGTCGAGCGCCTCGAGATCGCGGATACCCATGGCCGCGTCGCGCCGGCGCAGGCTCGCATCGAAGGCCTCGTTGCTGTCGGTGTTCAATCGGCCGCCGACCCGAAACGGTCCGTACAGGCAGAACACGCCGTCGCCGTTCAGGGCCTTGCCAAGCAGGGAGAACATCCTCTCGACGGCGTCGATGCCCATGATGTGCGCCGTGTTTGCGGAAAATGCGGCGTCGTACGACGCACTGTCGACGCTGGCTTTGCGGACGTCGAGCGACAACGGCGCCTCGACGTTTCCGAGCGCCGCGGTTTCGAGCCACGCGGCGATGCCCGCATGGTTCTCGTCGAGATCGCTCGTCTGCCAGTTGAGATGGCCGAGTGCCGCCGCAAAGGTCACGGCGTGCTGCCCGGTACCCGATCCGATCTCGAGCACGCGCGTACTGTTGCGAAATTCGCAAAGCAGCACCTCGAGGATCGCTGGGGCATTTCGTGCCGCATAGTGCGCAAACGGGCGCTCAGGCATCGTCGCCCGACGTGCCGAGCGCATCCCGGTCGAACAACCTGTCTCGATACCAGCGCAACTCGTCGATCGAATCCCGGATATCCGACAGCGCGAGATGCGCCGGTTCCTTGGAGAAACCGGACGCCACGGCCGGCGCCCATTGCTGCGCCAGGATCTTCAAGGTGCTGACGTCGAGGTTGCGGTAATGGAAGAACGCTTCGAGTTGCGGCATCTCCCTGGCGAGAAACCTGCGATCCTGGCAGATGCTGTTGCCGCACATCGGCGATACACCCTCGTCCACCCATTCGCTGACAAACGCGAGCGTCGCGGCTTCGGCTTCCCTTGCATCGATCTCGCTTTCGAGTACGCGCTCGGTGAGCCCCGACTCGCTGTGCTGCCGCGTGTTCCATTCGTCCATCCCGTCCATCGTTTCCTGCGCCTGGCGTATCGCCAGCACCGGTCCTTCGGCCAGTTCGTTGAGGAATCTGTCGGTAACGACGGTCGCGATCTCGATGATCGTGTCGTGCCGGGTGCACAGCCCCGTCATCTCGAGGTCTATCCAGACGAGATTCGTACTACGCCCCGTATCTGCTGTGCCCATAGCTCCCGCAGTCTATACTCCCGGCATGAATCACGCTACGGTGATCGCTGCCTACGGTCGGCGTATGCGCCTGCGCCTTGCGGACGAGCGGGAAGTCGGCGCGAAGATCAAAGGCAAGCGGCTGCGCCCGGTCTGCGGCGACATCGTCGAGGTCACGCCACTGCCGGGCGAGAACGACTGGCTGATCACCGGAATCGGCGACCGCCTTAACGCACTGACGCGCCCGAACCTGCGTGGCGAGGCCGAAGTGCTGGCAGCCAACATCGATTACGTGCTCGTCGTGGCCGCGGCCGAGCCGAAACCGGACTGGTTCATCGTCGACAGGTACCTGTGCGCAGCGGAGACCATGGGCGTCGATTCGGCCGTCGTGTTCAACAAAATCGATCTCGTCGCCGAACCGCCCGAAGCCGAGCTCCTTGCCTACCGGCGCATCGGCTACGAGGTCGTAACCTGCAGTTCGGAAACCGGCGAGCGGGTCGGCGAGATTTGCAAGCTGCTCGGGGATCGCTGCGCGATCATCGTCGGCCAGTCGGGTGTCGGCAAATCGAGCATCATCAACAGCCTCGCCGGCGAACGCAACCGGAAGACCGCGGCCGTCTCCGGCAAGTCGAAAGAAGGCCGCCACACGACCGTCAGTTCGGTGATGATCGCATTGCCGGGCTGCGGCCGGATCATCGATTCGCCGGGCGTTCGCGACTACGCACCGGCCCTGGGATCGTCGACGGTTGCGGCGCAGGGGTTCCGCGAAATCCGGACGGCAGGCGCCGGCTGCCGTTTTGCGAACTGCCGGCACCTGCGCGAGCCGGGTTGCGGAGTCAAGGCGGACGTCGAATCGGGCGCCATCAGTCCGCGCCGCTACGAGAGCTACAAGCGGACCGTCAACCTGACGAAGCAGCTGGCCGAGGGCGGGTTCCAGGGCACGGACGGCGCCGCGCCGCGAGCGCGCTAGCCCGGCGGCCAGGTCATCGGCCGGCCGCCCAGCACGTGCAGGTGAATGTGAAAGACGCTCTGCCCGGCGCCCTCGTTGCAGTTCATGACGGTGCGGTAACCGTCGTCGGCAATGCCCTCCGCAGCGGCTATCTCCTTCGCCGCGGTGAACAGGCTGCCGACCAGGGCCTCGTCTTCCCCGTCGAGGTCGTTGATCGTCGATACGTGCTTGCGCGGGATCACGAGGACATGCGTCGGCGCTTGCGGGTCGATGTCGCGAAACGCCAGGGCCGTATCGGAATCGTAAACGATCTCGGCCGGTATCCGGCCGGCCACGATCTTGCAGAACAGGCAATCCATTTCCGCTCCTAGTCGACGGACCGTCGGCCGTAAAACGCGTGGGACAGCGTGCCGCCGTCCACGTACTCGAGCTCGCCGCCCAGCGGCACGCCGTGCGCGATCCGGCTCGCCTTGATACCGCGCTGCGCAGCGAGCTCGGCGAGATAGTGCGCGGTCGCATCACCCTCCACCGTCGGGTTGGTCGCGATGATCAGTTCAGCGACCTCGCCGCCGGCGAGCCGGTCGTCGAGTTTGCCCAGGCCGAGCTCACCCGGGCCGATACCGTCCAGCGGCGAGAGGTGCCCCATGAGAACGAAATACAGACCGCGAAAACCGGTTGCGTCCTCGATCGCCATGACGTCCGCCGGCGATTCGACGACGCACAATTGCGCCGTGTCGCGGCCGGGCGCCGAGCAGATCGCACACAGATCGTCTTCGGTGAACATCCGGCACCGGCGACAGTGCCCGATCCCGCCGACCGCTTCCGCGAGGGCCGCACTCAGTTCGCCCGCGCCGTCACGGTCTCTCTCGAGCAGGTGAAACGCAATACGCTGCGCGGATTTTTGGCCGACGCCCGGCATGCAGCGCAGACCTTCGATCAGGCGAATCAGTAACGGCGAATACGGCATCTAGAACGGCAGCTTGAATCCCGCGGGCAGGCCCATGCCCGAAGCCATGCCCGCGAACTTGTCCTGCACGGTCTTCTCGACCTTGTTGACGGCGTCGTTGAACGCGGCGACGGTCAGGTCCTCGAGCATCTCCTTGTCGTCGCCGATCATCGAGTCGTCGATTTCCACGGACTGTACGCGGTGCCGACAATTCATCGTAACCCGAACCGTACCTGCACCGGACTCGCCCGTCACCAACATGGAGGCCATCTCTTCCTGGGCCTTTTGCATGTTGGCCTGCATCTGTTGCGCCTGCTTCATGAGCTGGCCGATATTGCCTTTCATTCAGGATCCCCTAATCGGACTGCGGCGGATTGATCAGTTCGATCGTATCCGACCTGAGCTCCGCACCGAACATGTTCTTCAGCGCCTGCACATTGGGATCGGCTTCGAGCGAGTGGCGCGCGGCTTCCAGCTTCTCATCGGCCAGGCGGACCTCCTCCTGCGCGGGCGTCTCGCCGGCGCCGGCGCCGATCTCGACGTTGACGGTCAGGGGTTCGTCGAAATGCCGCGACAGGTGCTCCGCCAGCGCCTGTGCCCGCTGCCGGGTCAGCAGGGATTCGGAACGCGGGTCCAGCCCGAGATGCACGGTATCGCCATCGCGCCGCAGAAAGACGCAATTGCCGGCCAGCAGCTTCACGGCGCCGCCCAGGTCCAGCTGACCCACGATCGTATTCCAATCCGGCTCTTCTTCCGCGGCCCTGTCGGACGCCGCCGGCTGCGCCGGCCGCTTCGCCTGCACTGCAGCCGCCGCAGGTTCTGCCTGCGCCGCCTGCTGCGTCTTCGGGCCGGGCGCGGGCGATCCGCCCCCCGAATCCGTCGTAGCGGCGCGCACCGGGCGGAATGCGAGCATGCGCAGCAGCGTCATCTCGGCACCGCTGCGCGGATCGGGAGCGAGGTGCAGATCGCGCCGGCCGATCACGGCCGTCTGGTAAAAAAGCTGGACGTCCTCGGCCGGCAGGGCCGCGGCCAGTTCGGCATACTCTTCTTCCTTGAGGTCATCCTCGCTGTCGCAGGTTCCGACGATCTGGAAGACGGCGATGCGCTGCAGATCGCGGGCGAGGTCTTCGAGCAGCCGGTTGTAATCGGGAAACTGCTCGTCGATCTCGCGGATCGCAGCGACGACGCCTGTCGCGTCGTCGCCGGCCAGCAGACGCAACAGCCGCACGACGTGATCGTGATCGATCGTACCGAGCATCCGGGCGACCTGCGGCTCCTCGAGCTTGCCGCCGCAATACGCGATCGCCTGGTCGAGCAGGCTCAACGCGTCGCGCATACTGCCGTCGGCCGCACGGGCGATCGTCGCCAGCGCGGCCCCGTCGGCCTCGGTCTTCTCCGCGTCGCAGATGTACGCCAGACGATCGGAGATCAGACGCGGGGTCATACGCTTGAGGTTGAATTGCAGGCATCGCGACAATACCGTGACCGGCAGTTTTTGCGGATCGGTCGTTGCCAGCAGGAACTTGACGTGCGATGGCGGCTCTTCGAGCGTCTTCAGCAATGCGTTGAACGAGCTTTTCGAGAGCATGTGCACTTCGTCGATCAGGTAAACCTTGTAACGCCCCCGCGCAGGCGCGTATTGCACGTTGTCGAGCAAATCGCGCGTATCGTCGACCTTGGTCTTCGATGCCGCGTCGACCTCGATCAGGTCGACGAAGCGCCCTTCGTCGATTTCGACGCAGGCGCTGCACTCGCCGCAGGGCGTCGACGTGACGCCCTTTTCGCAGTTGAGCGCCTTGGCGAGAATCCTCGCGATCGTCGTCTTGCCGACACCGCGCGTTCCGGTGAACAGGTAGGCATGGTGCAGGCGTTCGGAATCCAGCGCATTGATCAGGGCCCGGAGAACGTGCTCCTGACCGACGGTATCCGCGAAGTCTTTGGGCCGCCATTTGCGGGCCAGGACGAGATAACTCATGAACGCTCGAAATCTGTAGGGCTCGGGTCCGAACCCCCGAGTGTATCGTAAGTGGCCCGCGCCAGCCGCTTCCCGGCACCCTGTGTCACCGCTACCGTTGCTCCCTTCCGGGCCTGGCGGGGTTCACGGCTGACCGTCGCGGGAAAGCCGACGCGGACCGGCGGCGATTATCCCTTCCCCGATTACTCCGGGCAACCGGAGAATCCGGCGTGGAAACAGGGGCCTTGCGGCCCTTTCGTGCCCGGCCTGTCGCGTCGGCCGTCGCCCGATCAGGTGGCCGACGCCGCCGCAATCGCGCCGATCGACGCATCCAGGGTCGCGTTGAACTCGTCGTCGGACTGCTGCGCGCTCAGGCCTTCGGCAAGCGCGCGCGAGAAGCTCGCGACCATGCCGTTCTGCCGCGACAGCCGGTCGTTGGCCTCCTCCCGCGAGTACCCCCCGGAGAGCGCGACGACGCGCGCTACCTTGGGGTGCGCGACGAAATCGGCAAAGAGGTTGTCCTTCTCCGGCAACGTCAGCTTGAGCATGACGATCTCGTCTGCGGCCAGGCCGTCCAGGTGTGCCTTGACGTTCGCATGCAGGATGTCCTCGGCGGCGGCCTTGTCGGGACAGTGGATATCGATTTCCGGCTCGATGATCGGCACGAGACCCGCCGCGACGATGCGGCGCCCGATCCCGAACTGCTGATCGACGACGGCCTTGATACCCGTTTCGTTCGCCTCCTTGACGACCGAACGCATCTTGGTGCCGAAGACCCCGGCCGCCGTCGCTTTTTCGAGCAACGCGTCGAGATCGGGGATCGGTTTCATGACCTGTGCGCCGTCGGCAACGTCCTCGAGACCCTTGTCGACCTTGAGGAACGGAACGACGTTCTTGACGTTCCAGAGATAGGCGGCCGTCGACCGACCCTCGACCTCGCGGTCCATCGTGTTCTCGAACAGGATCGCCCCGAGAATGCGGTCGCCGTTGAATGCCGGGCTCGTCATGATGCGCGTGCGCATGTCGTGCACGATCGTGAACATCTCCTCGTCGTTCGACCATGCGTCCTCGCTAATGCCGTACAGGCCCAGCGCCTTGGGCGTGCTTCCGCCGCTCTGGTCCAGGGCGGCGATGAATCCGGGTGCGCTCCGGATCTTGTCGAGTTGTTCTGCGTTGCTCACGGTTGCCTCTGCAAGATTCATTGGTGGGGTGGAGGCGCGATTCTACAACATCCTGCCGCAGAATCGACTGTTGCACGAGCACCGGTTCGCCAGGGGTCCGTTGACACTACGACAGTGTGAACGGACCCTAGCTCGAGGCCGCTGCCGGCTCGTGCAGGTCGCGCGATCCCGCCAGCGTCGAGCGGCTGCGAAGCACGAGCAGGTTGCCGCCCAGTACGAGCGCCGTACCCAGGACGGTCGGCACATCGAGACGGAGTCCTTCGAATGCCGTCGACAGTACGAGCGCCACGACCGGCCACATGACCGAGGCGTACCCGGCGCGGTGCGCCCCGATTCGCCCGACGAGCGTCAGGTAGGCGCCGAATGCGACGACCGAGCCGAAAACCACGAGGTACGCCAGCGAAATCACGTAGCCGGGCGACCAGTCGAACGTGAACGCATAGCCGGCATACGCGACGTAGCCGCCGGTCCACAAACACCCGTAGAGCATGCCCCAGGCGTTCGTCTGGATCACGGGCAAGCTGAGTTTTTGTGCTCGCTGCGACACCATGTTGCCGAGCGAGGCCGACAACGCCCCGGCGACGGCCAATACGAGACCGACGAACACGGAGTCGCTCAGCGTCAGCTCACCGATCTGCGGCGAAAACAGGATCATCGTCCCCGCGACCCCGATCAGGGCGCCGAGCAGCACCCTGCGCTCGGAGCGCACACCGAAGAACAGCCGCGCATTGACGATGTTCATCCACAGCATCATGGAGAAGGCGATGGCGCACAGCGCCGATGTAATGTGCACCTGTGCCCGGTATGCCAGCACGTAGTTCAGGCCGAACAGCAGCAAACCGAGCAGCGCGAACCGGACGTGAGCGCGCCACGCAAAGCGCAGGCCGAGGCCGCGCGCGCCGCACCATACAAACAGCAGGGCCGAGGCCGCAGCGTA
>JAKSCZ010000217.1 GCA_022360335.1 Pseudomonadota bacterium | reverse complement strand
GTCCCGCTGACGCGCTCGTACCAGCGCAGCAGCCAGACCCATTCCATCATGTGTCCCGGCTCGGCCAGGCGGCCGGCCTCGCCGCAGGCGGGTTGGAGGTCGTCGTCGAAAAACTCCAGCAGAAAGCCCGATCTGCGATCGAAAAAACGATCCGCGAACAACGCGTAAACGCTGCCGGCTTTATCGAGCCACACATCGTCACCGGTTGCATCGTGGAGTGCCAGCAACGCCTCGAACATGTGCATATGGGGGTTCTGGCGCCGATTGGCGTAGTCGTAATCGCCTTCCGCCCAGCCGCCGGCCGGGTGGGCCAGCTCATCGTCGAGACAGCGAATTATCGAGTGCGCGTTCTCGACCGATGACGCGTCCCCGAACGCACGGTAGTGCCAGGCGCTCGCCAGCAGGAAGCATGCGTGATCGTAGAGATCGCGGCTCGAGTCCCTCGCGGTCAGCGTGGCCGACACCGATCGGACGTAACCGGGTCCCGACTCCTGCCGGCAATGTCGATCGATGAACGCGCTCAATGCATCGGCACGACGTTCGGCCTCGGGCGCCCAGGCCAGGGAATGTGCGACGCTGAGAACGAAAAGCTGGCGCGCCTGGGTCCGGGTGCGAATCGCTGCGCCCGTGTCCGGCGAGCCGCCGCCCGGCAAGCGCTCGACGCAGTACCCTTCGACCTCGTCGAAGCCGGTTCGCAGCCACGCCGGGAGCGCGTCCCGCGACAGCCAGTCGACGAGCCGTCGCCCCTGCGATTCGATGTCATGGCCGATTTCCACGTTCAGGCCCTCGGCAGATCGTCTTCGATCCGCCGCCAGAATCCGCTTTCGAACAAACGTGCGGCGCCCAGCAAGGCCGCCTTGTCGCGCAGCGGACAGACTTCGACGGCGACGTCCGCACCGTGCTCAGCCAGAGCCTGCAGCAGCGCCGGCCCGAACAGGTCGATCGCGCCGGCCACGTTGCCTCCGAATATCAGCGCCTGCGCGTCGAAGCGGCCGATCCACGGTCCGAGTATCTCGCCCAGGTTCCTGCCGTAGCGCTCGAAAACGGCCCGGACACCGGCATCGTGGGCTGCCCGTTCCGCCGCGCCCTTGACGCCTTCGATCCGGTAGCCTTTCAAGTCGGCAAAGCGTTCGACGACCCAGCGCGTCGAGATGTAGTCGTCGGCGATACCGTCCTCGAAGGGCAGGTGCCAGACACAGCCGTGCTCGGGCACGGCGTCGCCCGACACCACCGGCACCCCGTCGGCGACGAATGCCGAACCGAACCCCGTACCGAGCGTCGCGGCGACGATGCGCCGGTACCGTCTTCCCGCGCCGCGCCAGGCCGACCCGACCGCAAATGCGGTTGCATCGTTGATGAACCTGAGCGGGCTCGCCAGCCCGAGAGACGCCGCAAGTTCCTCGGCGACGTTGACGCCGTACAGGCTGTCGTATTTGTCGTTGCCGGAAAAGCCGGCGACACCGGTCCGGTAGTCGAAAGGGCCGGGCATCGCGAAGCCGATACCGTCGGGCGCCGTGTTTCCACGCCCTGCGACGACCGTCCGGACCGCCTTCGACCACGTATCGAGAATCTCGGTTTTGCCCGCCTTGCTGTCGACGGGTTCGTCGACGACGGTGTTCTCGACGATTTCCCCGGCCGCCGGATCGACGGCACAGCACGCTATGTGGCTGCCGCCGATATCCACGCCGATGACGTAATCCTTATTGCCGGACACGACCGGGGCCTGTCGACACTACGGTAGTCAACGCCGTTGCGCCTGCGGTTCGAGGATCCATTCGTGGGCCGGGTCGTTCCTGAAGATCCAGGAGCGCTTCGGACCGGCCATGACGTTCAGGTAGTAGAGTTCGTAACCGTGCGGGGCGCCGACGGGATGATACCCGCGCGGAACGAGGACGCAATCCCCGTGCTCTACCGTCATCGTTTCGTCGATGCTGCGATCGTCGGTGTATACGCGCTGAAAAGCGAAACCCTGCTCCGGATTCAGCAGGTGATAATAGGTTTCCTCGAGCGCGGACTCCTCGGGAATCCTGTCGGTGTCGTGCTTGTGCGGCGGATAGCTGGACCAGTGGCCGCCGGGTGTGATCACTTCGTAGATCAGCAGGTTCTCGGCGGGCTCGGTCTCCGGCAGGATCGCTCGGACATGCCTGAGGTTGGTACCTTCACCGCGCGTTTCGCGCGAGATCTTCTCGCAGGGGATGCGTCGAGCCGAACCGCCGTGTCGTGCAGGCGCCGAGCACAGCGCGATCGCCGCCGCAGTGCTTGCCGTGATCCGCGCCTCCAGGTTACGGGGTATGTAGACGGCGCCGGGACTCCTGTCCTCGAACACGGAATCCCGCTCGCCGATCCCCTCGTATCGTTCCTGCCCGGCCTCGACCGTCACCGTGCCCGAGAGTACGACGATGCACGTCTCGCGATCCGGCTCGCAGAAACCGGTGTGCCGTCCCGTATCCAGCCGATGGACCGAGAACCCGACGTGATCCCATCCCGCGCTTTCGGGCGTAACGCGGATAACCCGTCCCTCCTCGTCCGGCGGAGTCGGTCTTACCAGTAGTCGGCTCATGCGCTCGCTCCCGCTTCCTTATCCGTCGACGCGCTGCTTGCGCCGCTCGCGCCGATAGCTCTCGTGTGCCGCCGAAACGGTCTCCAGTGCCGATACTTCGGGCACCGCGACATCCCACCAGTGGCCCCCTGCCTGCGTCGAAACCTCCGGGTCCGTGTCGATGACGAATACCTTCACACCCGGGTCACGGGCCGCCTCGCGCACCGCGCGCTCGAGCTCGTCGAGACCGTCGACTTTGCGGGCGGACGCACCGAGACTGGCGGCGTGCGCGGCGAAATCGATGTCCGGCAGGCGCTCATGAGCCGAGTCCTCGAACAGGTTGTTGAACGGAGGGCTGCCGGTCGCCTGCTGCAACCGATTGATGCAGCCGAAGCCGCGATTGTCCAGCACGACGATCGAAAGCGACAGGCCGAGCATGACGGCGGTCGCGATCTCCGAGTTCATCATGAGATAGCTGCCGTCGCCGACCATGACCACGACGTGCCGGTCCGGCGCAGCCAGCTTTACGCCCAGGCCGCCCGCGATTTCGTAGCCCATGCAGGAGTAACCGTACTCGAGATGATAGCTTCCCGGCCGTCGGCTGCGCCACAGACGATGCAACTCGCCCGGAAGCCCGCCCGCGGCGCAAACCACGATCGCATCGTCGCCGCAGGCGCGATTTACGGCGCCGATGACCTGGGCATCGCCCGGCAGGCCCGACACGTCCGGCGCCGTCGCTTTGTCAGCCTCGATCTCCCACGCCTTGCTGCCGGCGGCGCAGGCCTGCGACCAGCCCGCATCGCCTTCGATACCTGCCGCGGCCAACGCCTCGACGAGCAGCAAGGCATCGGCGACGATCGGTTTCGCCGCATGCTTGTGCGCGTCGAAGACGTTGACGTTGACCTGGAAGAGCCGGCGTTCCGGGTTGGCGAACAGGCTGCGGGACCCCGTCGTAAAATCCTGCAGGCGCGTTCCGATCCCTACGACGACGTCGGCCTGCGATGCCGCCGCGTTTGCGGCCGCGGTGCCGGTGACGCCGATACCGCCGAGGCACTGGCCGTGGTCGAAAGGCAGGGCGCTTTTGCCGGCCTGCGTCTCGGCGACGGGAATACCGGAACTCTCGGCAAAATCGGCCAGTTCTCCCGCCGCGCCGCTGTAGTGGACGCCGCCGCCCGCGACGATGAGCGGTCTCTTTGCCGACCGCAGCGCTGCCAGCAGTTCGTCGAGATCGTCCGGCTGCGGCTGCAGGCGCCGCTGCCGCCACACGGTTCGCTCGAAAAACGACTCCGGGTAGTCGCAGGCCTCCGTTTGAACGTCCTGGCAAAGCGCAAGCGTCGCCGGGCCGCAGTCGGCCGGGTCCAGCATCGTCGACATGACGCGCGGCAATGCCGACAGTATCTGTTCCGGGCGGGTCAGCCGGTCGAAGTAGCGCGACACCGGTCGAAAACAGTCGTTCGCGCTGACCGTGCCGTCGGCGAAATCCTCGACCTGTTGCAGCACCGGGTCCGGGCGCCGGTTCGCGAACACGTCTCCCGGCAACAGCAGTACGGGGAGGCGATTGACGTGCGCAAGCGCAGCGGCCGTGACCATGTTCGTTGCGCCGGGCCCGATCGACGTCGTGCAGACCATCGCACGCCGCCGCCGCCTGGTCTTGGCATACGCAATCGCTGCATGCGCCATTGCCTGTTCGTTGTGTGCCCGGTACGTCGGCATGTCGTCCCGGGCCTGCACCAGCGCCTCGCCGAGGCCGGCGACGTTGCCGTGGCCGAAAATTGCCCAGACGCCTGCGAAATAGGGCACCTGCTCACCGTCGATTTCGACGCGCTGGTTCGCAAGGTATTTGACGATCGCCTGTGCCATTGTGAGTCGAAGCGTTTTCATTTCGATGCCTGTCAGCTCGCTTCCTGTCGATCGGGCCTTGCCCGATCGTGCAAACACGCTGCAATCGCATCCCGCAGGGAAACGATTGCCGCCCGGTCGCCGATCTCTCCGGCGAACCACTGCCCGGGAACGTCGCCGAAGACCCGGGGACCGAGTATCGCACCCCTGACGAGATCGCTCCTCCCGGCGCTTGCTTTTACCTCGTGCAGGAACTCCGCGTCGCGCGACCGGCCGGTGAGCAGAACGCCATGGCAGGCCGCATCGTGCCCGGCGATCGATGCGACGACCCGGTCCCGGCCGGCCTTGCCGAGCTCGGCGGGGATCGCCCACCAGTCCGGGTATATATTGTGTGCCGCAAACGACGCTATCGTATCGACGAGCCCGTCGGCCTCCGTGGCCGGCGATACGACCTCGAGCAGCAGTTCATGTCGCGCCCGGCGGCAGGCGTTGAAAAGCCGCGCGAAATACCGTACATCGGCGCCGCTGCCGCCCAAATCGAGACGCGCCACGACAACCTGCTGCAGCGGCCATTCCCTGATCTGATCCGCGACCGACAACCCGGCAACCGGATCGAGAACGCGTCCGACCCAGACATCGTGTCCGGCGGACGCCTCGAGTAAGCTCCGGCCGGATTCGCCGTCGAGTATCAGCCCGGCCCCGCCGTGTTCGAGACCGCCGATCGCCGCGAAAACGAGGTCCAGGAAATCGGCCGCCGACTTCGTCGACCCGCCCGCCAGCGAGGCGATCTCCGTAAGCTCGTCGAGCGCCACGATCGTCAGGTTCCGCCACAGCGTGTCGCGGTTCGTCGCCCAGTGCACATGCTCCAGCATTCTGTCCTTGCGCAGTGCGCGCAGCGGCGATCCGTGCTCGAGGAAATACTGCATCTCGGCCCATGACGGGCTCGCCGGCGTGCACCCGTGCCGCGAAACGACCAGCGCCCCGGCGGCATTTCCCAGGCGGCAGCATTCCTCGAGCGCTTCGTCGCGCAGCCAACCCCTCAGAAAGCCGCTCATGAATGCGTCGCCGGCGCCGAGCACGTTGAAGACTTCGATCGGAAAGCCTCCGTGCACGACGCCGTCGTCTTCGGATGCCGGTACGCCGCCTGCGTAGACGATGCAGCCGCGCTCACCGCGTTTGCACACGATTTGCGCGTCGGTGAGCTCGCGAATGCGACAAACGGCGGCATAGGTATCGGTCGTTCCGCCGAGGATGTGCAGTTCTTCCTCGGTCCCGACGATCAGGTCGCAATCGGGCAGGACGGTCTGCAGCTCGCTCGTGACCTCGTCGTCGGCGACGAAGCGCTGTTCACCGAGCTCCGGTGTGGTCAGGCCCCAGAGAACGGGCCGGTAGTCGCCGTCGAGGATGACCCGGCCGCCGTTACCCTTTGCAATTCGCACGGCCTCGAGGCTCGCCGCACGGACTCCCGGCTGCGACAGATGCGTGCCCGTTATGAGTACCGCGCGCGCCGATCGCACGAACTCCGCGTCCACGTCATCCTCGCAAAGCGCCATGTCCGCACAGTTCTCGCGATAGAACAGCAGCGGAAACGTCTCTTCGTCCCGGATTCCCAGGATGACGAGCGCGGTAAGCCGGCCCGGGTCGCTGACGATCGCGTCGGTGCAGACGCCTTCGCGCCGGAGTTGCTCGATAATGAACCGGCCCATGTGATCGTCGCCGACGCGAGTCAGCAAAGCCGTCCTGAGTCCGAGTCTCGATGCGCCTGCGGCGATGTTCGCAGGGCAGCCGCCCAGGTATTTGACGAACGTCCCCATGTCCTCGAGGCGACCGCCGACCTGTTCGCCGTAGAGATCGACGCTGGAGCGTCCGATCGTGAGGAGATCGAGCCGGCGACGATCGCGACGAGCGCTCATCGTCCGCCACCGCGCGCGCACGGCGATTCCGCGTCGCCGTCGAGAGACGTCCTGCAGGGCGATTCGCTCCCCCAATCCGTATCGGGTTCCGATGACGTCGTGAATTCGAGAACGCCTCCCCGAACGATTTCACTGTGTGCAATCCAGGCCCGCTCGAGCGGCTCCCCGTTCAGGCGCGCGGAGGCGATGAAGGGCTTCCCGGGATCAGTCGTGCGAATCTCGAACGCGCGGCCGTTGTCGAGATCGATGGTCACGCTCTCGTAGAGCGGCGTATGCAGTGAATAGGCCG
>JAKSCZ010000431.1 GCA_022360335.1 Pseudomonadota bacterium | reverse complement strand
CTTCGGCTTTGAGGAGTTTTTCGACCTCGTGCTCGACCGGCAGACCGTGCGTATCCCAGCCGGCCTTGCGCGGCACGTGGTAGCCGCGCATGGTCTTGTAGCGCGGGAAGACGTCCTTGAATGCGCGTGCCAGCACGTGATGGATGCCCGGCTTGCCGTTGGCCGTCGGCGGACCCTCGTTGAAACTGAACTGCGGCCCGTCCTTCGTGGCCTCGACGGTCTTCGCGAAGACGTCGTGCTCGCGCCAGAACTCGAGGACCTCTGCCTCGAGCGCAGGACCGTCGTAGCGGCTTGATACTTCCTTAAAACTCACAAGAACTCCGATTCGCGGCTGAAACCACTCCACGAAAACGTCCCGGGGCAAGGAGATAAGGGACAGTTACCTTAATTGAGATTGGGGGAGATTAGGTAACTGTCCCTAATCTCCCCCAATCTCAATTAAGGTAACTGTCCCTTATCTCCCTTCAGCGTCTTGCCCGCGAAAGTAGCGGGGAAACGGCCGAAAGACAAGCGAATCGTGAGGCCCTCGCCCTAGCGGCCCCGCACGAGCCGGAAGAACCATGCGACGAACACCGCGAACGCGGCGACACCGGCCAGCATGGCGACGGTCTCGGTGCCCAGCCAATCCGTGCCGATTCCTTCAGGCCGTGTACTCTTGGCGACGGCAACGAGCGCGATGCCGACGCCCAGCAGGCCCTCACCGCCGACGAAGCCGCTGCCAAGCAGAACACCGCGCTCGCGACGGTCCGCCGCCTGCGTTTCGTCGCGGGCATTGCGCTCCATCCAGAGGCGAATCAGCCCGCCGACGAAGATCGGCGTCATCGTCGAGACCGGCAGATACACGCCGACGGCGAACGGCAGCGACGGGATGCGGGCGATCTCGCAGACCGCCGCGATGCCCGCACCGATGGCAACCAGTGTCCACGGCAGGTTCTGATCGAGCACGCCGTCGATGACGAGCTTCATCAACGTTGCCTGGGGTGCGGGCAGCTCGGTGCTGCCGAAACCGAATCCCTTGCCGAGGGCCAGCACCGTCAGGCAGACGAACACTGCCGATGTCAGCACACCGATCAACTCGGCCGTCTGCTGCCTGCGCGGCGTCGCACCGAGAAGAAAGCCCGTCTTCAGGTCCTGCGAGGTATCGCCCGATATCGACGCCGCGATGGCGACCACGCAACCGACGGTCAGTGCCGCAGCCTTCCCCATCGTGTCCGTCCAGCCGAACATCAGGAAGATCGACGCCGTGCCGAGCAGTGCGGCGATCGTCATGCCGCTCGTCGGATTGCTCGTCACGCCGACGAGACCGACAATACGTGACGCCACGGTGACGAAGAAGAACGCGAACACGACGACGCATATGGCCGCCGCGGCGCGAATACCGATGCCGCCGACGGCCCCGAAGACCTGCGGTACGAGCACCAGCACGGACGCGATGATCAATACGCCGATACCCACGACCTTGAGCGGCAGGTCGGATGCGGTGCGTCGCGCCGATGCCTCGCCCTGGCCGGCGCTCATGCGCTCGGTCAGCTGCGCCGAACCGATCCTGAAGCTGCTGACCATGACCGGCACGCTGCGAATCAGCGTGATGATGCCGGCCGTCGCCACGGCGCCTGCGCCGATATAGCGCACGTAGCGCGTCCAGATCTGGCCCGGCGACATGTCGCGGATCAGGTTGACCGTCTCGGGATAGAACGGCGCGGCCAGGTCGGCGCCCCAGTAGTCGATCAGCGGAATGATCACGAGCCAGGACAGCAGGCCGCCGCCCACCATTACGGCCGCAATCTTCGGTCCGAGAATGTAGCCCACGCCGAACAGGGCGGCCGACAGGTCCATGCCCAGTTCACCCTTCCTCAAGAACGGGATCTTTGCGTGGATCGCGCCCGGGATGACGTTGATCCAGGACGTCAGGAACTTGAAGAGCGCACCGCCGGCGAGGCCGTAGAAGACGAAGCGCGCACGACCTCCGCCGATCTCGTTGGCGACGAGAACCTCGGCGCAGGCCGTGCCCTCGGGGTACGGCAGCCTGCCGTGCTCGCGTTCGATCAGGAAGCGCCTGAGCGGGATCATGAACAGGATGCCGAGCAAGCCGCCGGACATGGCCAGCAGCGTCATCTGCAGGAGTTCCGGCGGCATACCCCACATGAACAGCGCCGGCAACGTGAAAATCACGCCGCTCGCCAGCGAGCTCGACGCCGATCCCGTGGTCTGGGAAATGTTGGTCTCGAGAATCGTGCCGCGAATGCCGACGCCGCGCAGAGCCCGGAACACGGCGACGGTCATCACCGCGACCGGTATCGACGTGCTGATCGTCAGGCCGGCTCGCAGGCCGAGGTAGGCGTTCGCCGCGCCGAAGACGATGCCGAACAGGATGCCGAGCCCGACCGCCTTGATCGTGAATTCGGCGGGCGACTCGCTCGCCGCCACGAACGGGTCGTAGGAATCGCCCTCCGCAAGCGGCACGTAAGCTTTCTGGCTGAGTCCGTCTTTGCGCATCCCGTCGTTCTTGTCCGCGGCGTTCGAAGCGCTAACTATGCTTGCAGTCCCGGGTTTCGGCAAGCGCATCGGCCCGCAGCCGCAGTGTGAGATAGTAGGCCACCATGAGAACGGCTTTGATCACGGGCGCCTCGGCCGGCCTCGGCGCGGAATTCGCCCGCCAGTTGGCATCGGCCGGCAACGACCTCGTCCTCGTCGCACGGCGGCGCGAGCCGACGGAAGCGCTCGCGGCCGAATTGCGAAGCGCGCACGGCATCGACGCGACGACCCTCGCGGCCGATCTGTCGGCGCCCGGCACGCCTGCAGCCCTGTTCCGCGAGACGGAGGAGCGCGGCCTCGAGGTCGACTACCTGATCAACAACGCGGGCTCTGAACCGCCGGATCTCATCCGGGAACGAGACTGGCGACGGCACGACGCCTACCTCCGGCTCATGATGACGTCCGTCGCGGCGATGTGTCACGAGTTCATTCCGGGAATGATCGAGCGCGGCTTCGGGCGCGTCCTGAACGTGGCCTCGGTGGCGGGCCGGATCACCGTGGCGGGCGACTACAGCTACGGTCCGACCAAGACCTACCTGATCGCGTTGTCGAAAGCGCTGTCGACGACCTGCAAGCCGAACGGCGTCTTCGTCACGGCGCTGTGCCCCGGATTCACGCATACCGACTTTCACGCGTCGGACCGGTTGACGGCGATGAAGACAGCATCGCCGGGCTGGCTCTGGTACGACGCGGACGTGGTAGTCCGCGAGGGCCTGGCGGCGCTCGAGCGAGGCAGGGAAGAGTACACGTCCGGCCGCCTGTACCGGATCCTCGTGCCGATCATCCGCCGGCGCTGGGCGCGAGCGCTGATCGGCGCACTGGGCGCGAAAATCTGATACCGCGCAGCGGTCTCGCTATTGCCCGTGAGCCGCGACGCCGAAGACCAGCACACCCCACATCGCGAGCAGCATCGTCCAGCCTGCCGCGTACATCGCGATTCTGGGCGGGATGCGGTTGCTGCCGAGGTGAACGAAGGCGTGTCCGATGCGGCACGCGACGTAGGCCCACGCGAGCCAGACGATTGCCCCCGTTCCCTGCCCCGTCACCATGGCGACGACGCAGGCCGCATAGAACAGGACGGGATTCTCGAACAGGTTGACGAAGTGCCGCGAGTGCTGGGCCATGCTGCGCGGTTCGCCGTCGCCCTGGTAAGTCTTGTAATAGCGTACGTCGACTTCGCCCCGCTTCACGCCTCTTACGCGCCCGAGAAACATGCGGCCGAGCACGATGGCGGTCAGCACGACCATGGCCGCCATCGGATAGACGAGCGCATACCGGTTCATGGCCTCACTTTGCGACGGCCGCGCACTTGCTGTCAAATACGCGCATGTTCCCCGAACCCGGATTCATCGAAACGAACGGCCTGCGGATGGCCGTCTACGAGCAGGGCAACGGCTCGCCCGTCGTCCTGCTGCACGGTTTCCCCGAACTCGCATTCTCATGGCGCCACCAGCTGCCGGCGCTCGCGGCCGCCGGGTTTCGCGCAATCGCGCCGGACCTGCGGGGCTATGGCCGGACGACCGTCCCGGACGAGGTCCCGGACTACCGTATGGCCGAGCTGATCGCCGACGTCCACGGTTTGCTCGACGCACTCGAACTCGACAGCGCGGTCTTCGTCGGCCACGACTGGGGTGCGCTCGTGCTCTGGCACATGGCGATGCTTCACCCTGAGCGGATCGAGAAGCTCGTCATCCTGAACATCCCGCATTTCCCGCGGCCGCCCGTCGACCCGGTCGAAATGATGCGACAGCGTTTCGGGAGTGCATTCTACATCGTCGATTTTCAGGACTCGGACGAGGCCGACCGGGTATTCGGCGCCGACCCGCGGCATTTCGTCGATCGCATGATGCGCAGCGGCGCAATCACGCGCGAGCAGTACGACAGGCTGCCGCCGGAGCAGCGGGTGATCAGCCTGTTGCAAACGACGAAAGCCGAACGTGCCGCCGGCAGGCCGTTGCTGTCCGCCGCGGAGCTCGACTACTACGCCGAAGCGTTTCGGCAATCCGGTTTCACGGGCCCGATCAACTGGTACCGCAACTGGACGCACAATTGGGAACGGCTCGCCGGTGTCGACCAGCGGATCGGCGTCCCGACGCTGTTCATCGGCGCCACCGACGATGTCCTCATCGCACCGGAGCACATCGAAGGCATGAGGCCCCTCGTCGACGACCTGACGATTCGCATGCTCGATTGCGGGCACTGGACGCAACAGGAACGGCCCGATGACGTCAATCGGCTGATACTGGACTGGTTGTCGTAGCGGCGAATTCCGCTCAATGCAACGCCGGTGAGACCGGCGCGTCGCCGCCTTCGCCGAACATCGCGCGATCGAACGCGTTTACGATGTTGTCGGTCGGCTGCGCGCCCACGACGAGCAGACGGCGATTGATCAGGAAACCGGGCGCCGTGCTCAGGCCGGAACTCCGGACCTGCGCTTCACGCGTTACGACCATCTGGCGAACCGCGTCGCTCCCGATCGCCTTGCGCACCGTTCCGGCGCCGATGCCGTGCCGGGCGGCGATCTCGATCAGTTCATCGTGCTCACCAATGTTGCGCCCCTTTTCGAAGAACGACGACAACAGGTCGTCGGCGAGCGCCGACTGATCGGCGCCGCCGGTCTCGGCCAGTTGCATCACCTGGTGCACCGGCAGTGTGTTCGGCACGTGCAGGATCCTGTCGAAACGGAAATCGATGCCGGCTTGCGCGCCCTCGTCGGTGAGACGCTCGAGGATCGGTTCGACGTTCGCCGGATTACCGAAGCGGCGGCTCAGATAGACGTCGAACGGCAGCCCCTCGGGCGGAATCTCGGGGTTCAGCTGGAACGGATACCAGCTCGTGTCCGCCGGTCCCTGTACGGCCTCGAGCGCCTTGTCGAGATTGCGTTTGCCGATGAAGCAGAACGGGCATACGAAATCCGCGATCACTTCGACGTGCAAAGCGGCCGCCGGCGTAAACCGATCGTTGCTGCGGACGATGTTGAAACGTGTCTCGCTCACGTGCGCATCCCTCCTCGTTACGCCCTTAAATGAGGCCCGATCGCCCGATATCAAGCGTACGCGAGGCGGCGAGGATTCGACCGGGCTGCGTATCGGTGCAATATTCCGGTCAAGATGCCGGTCTTATTAGGCAACGCTCGAAGGAGACAGGCCTTGCTGATCAGAAAGCCCGCCGACGTTCGCCCGTCCGAAATCACGAGTTACGACAACTACCTGAACCGCCGCGATTTCATGCGCGCGGGGGCGATCGCCGGGGGCGCGCTGCTGGCGCCGTCCGCCCTCGCCGCTGTCGTGCCGGACGCGAAACGCGCCAGGCTGCCCGATGTGAGCGAGAGTCCGTACAGTACGGGCGAATCGCCGAACAGTTACGAGGACATCACGACCTACAACAACTATTACGAGTTCGGCACGGGCAAGGACGACCCGGCCGTCCACGCGCGCGACTTCGAGCCGCGCCCCTGGACGATCGAGGTCGAAGGCCATGCGGAGAAGACCGGCACCTACGACTTCGACGATTTCGTCAAGCCGTTCGATCTCGAAGAGCGCATCTACCGCATGCGCTGCGTCGAGGCCTGGTCGATGGTCATACCGTGGGTCGGCATCTCGCTCGCCGCTGTCGTGAAACGGCTGCGGCCCACCTCGAAGGCCAGGTACGTCGCGTTCGAGACCTTGCACGACGCGCGGCGCATGCCGGGTCAGCGCAGTCGCTGGTCGCTCGACTGGCCGTACCGCGAAGGGCTTACGATCGCCGAAGCGACCAATCCCCTGCCGATCCTGGCGGTCGGTCTCTACGGCGAGGTCCTGCCCAACCAGAACGGCGCGCCGATCCGCCTCGTCGTACCCTGGAAGTACGGATTCAAGGGCATCAAGGGCATCGTCAGGATCCGCTTCACCGAAAGGCAGCCGCCGTGCAGTTGGAACATGGCGCAGCCCCGTGAGTACGGCTTTTATGCAAACGTCAACCCGGATGTCGACCATCCGCGCTGGAGCCAGGCGCGGGAGCGGCGCATCGGCGCCGGCATCTTCGCGGAGAAACAGCCCACGCTCATGTTCAACGGTTACGGCGAGCACGTCGCTCACCTGTACGACGGCCTGGATCTCAGGCTCAACTACTGAGCGACGTGGACACGCTCACGCAGATACGGCTCGTCTGGAAGCCGCTGGTCTTCCTCGCGTGTCTGGCGCCGTTCGCACTCGTCGTCGGCGACACCTTCGGGATCACGGGCAGCCTGGGAGCGAACCCGATCGAGGCGATCATCGACCGCTTCGGTAACTGGTCGCTGCGATTCCTGTTGATCACGCTGGCCGTCACGCCGCTGCGCCGCCTGACGGGCCGGCACTGGATGCAGGGCTTTCGCCGCATGCTGGGGCTGTTCGCGTTCTTCTACGTCCTGATGCACTTTCTGACCTGGCTGATTCTCGACCAGGGCCTGCTCTGGCCGGCGATTCTCGAGGACGTCGCCGAGCGGCCGTTCATCGCGATCGGCGTCCTCGCCCTGCTGCTGCTGACGGCTCTGGCCCTGACGTCGACCGACGGCATGCGCCGGCGCCTCGGGCGGCGCTGGCAGTCTCTGCACAACATGGCGTACGTTGCGGCGATCCTGGGCGTCTGGCACTACTGGTGGCAGGTCAAACAGGACATCGCAGAGCCGCTTTTCCATGCGGCGATCCTGGCGGTACTGCTGGGACTGCGAGTTCGGGGCCAGTTAAGGAGATAAGGGACAGTTACCTTATCTCCGGCTGCTACTCGAACCAGTGGCGACGAGACGGCGGAGATAAGGTAACTGTCCCTTATCTCCTTAAAAACCGGGGCGGCCATGGCTGGTCGCCCCGGCAGTCTCGACACAGCTACTTCGTCAGGCAACTTTCACTGTGTGTCTTTCCGCCACCCGGATTTTCGGAAGCGTGACGGTCAGGATACCTTCCTTCAGTTCGGCGTGGATTTTGTCGTGGTCCACTTCGAAGGGCAGGGCGACCGCTCTCATGAGTTTGCCGTAGCCCATTTCGTGCCGATAGAAGTCCTCCATGCTGCGGGAGAGAGGCACAGTCCGTCTTACGTCAATCGCCCTGTTGCGGGGCTCGAATTTGCGCAGAATTGACATTCGACTCACCTCCTTCCCGTACTCGGCCGGCACTCCTGTGCCGGCAGATCGTTTATACGCCTTGCCGGGAAGCCGACAATTCGGTATTCCGCGCATTGACAGGATTCCGGCCCCTGCGCGAAACGCGGGCGCTTGAAATTCGGAAACCCGGGCCCAAAATCGGGTCTAATACTGCCTGGCCGCAACCCCGGAGTCATTGCATGCTCAAGCGAATCGCCCTGTTTCTCGCCACCAACCTGGCGGTCATACTGGTCCTCAGCATCGTGCTGCGCCTGCTCGGCGTAGACCGGATCCTCGACGAGTCGGGCGCCGGTCTGAATTACGAGGCCCTGCTCGTCCTGTCGCTCGTCATCGGCTTCGGCGGCGCGTTCATTTCGCTCGCAATATCGAAATGGATGGCCAAGCGATCGACCGGCGCGCAGGTCATCGTACAGCCGCGCAACGAGATCGAGTCCTGGCTCGTCGGCGTCGTCAACCGCCAGGCTCGCCAGGCGGGTATCGAGCCCCCGGAAGTCGCGATCTACCCGGCGCCCGACATGAACGCGTTCGCGACCGGAGCGCGCCGCAACAACGCGCTCGTCGCGGTCAGCACCGGACTCCTGCAGGGCATGCCGCGCGATGAGGTCGAGGCCGTCCTCGCCCACGAGATCTCGCACGTCGCGAACGGAGACATGGTAACGCTGACGCTCGTGCAGGGCGTCGTCAATACCTTCGTCATCTTCCTGTCGCGCGTCGTCGGCCACGTCGTCGACCGCGTCGTGCTGCGCAACGAATCGGGACACGGGCTTGGCTACTTCGTCTCCGTACTCGTCGCCCAGGTGGTCCTCGGTATTCTCGCGAGCGTCATCGTCATGTGGGTCTCGAGGCAGCGCGAATTCCGGGCCGACGCCGGCTCCGCCCGGCTCAACGGGACGCAGCCGATGGTGCGGGCGCTGGCTCGACTGCAACGCGGTGCGCCGGCGCAGCTTCCGGAGCAGCTCGCCGCGTTCGGAATTTCGGGGGCGCGCGGCGCGGGCCTGCGCAAGCTCTTTATGAGCCATCCGCCCATCGAAGAACGTATCGAGGCGCTGCAGCGCGGCTAGTCGATCTTCGCGATCGACACGAGGTCGACGCCGCGGCTGCCGGCCGATACGACGGCAAACCGGTAGCCGCGCCACTCGAGCGCATCGCCCGTGACCGGTATGCGCCCGAGCCGCTCCGAGATCAGCCCGCCGACCGTCGCGACCTCCGCGTCCTTCGGCATGTCGACGTCGAGCATGCGGCAGACCCGGTGCAGCTCGGCCGTCCCGAACGCCCGTATCGTGCCGTCCGGTCGTTGCCACAGGTCCTCGCTCGGCAGGTCCGATTCGTCGAAGATATCGCCGACGACCTCTTCGATCACGTCCTCGAGCGTTACGATGCCCTGAAAATCGCCGTACTCGTCGACGATCAGCGCCATGTGGCGGCGTGTCTGGCGAAAGGTGCGCAGCAGCGAGTCGAGCGCAACCGTTTCCGGCACGACGATCGGTTCGTGGACCAGGTGCTGCCACCCGATCCTGGCCGGCGCCTCGCCCGTGAGCTGAGACAGGATTTCCTTCGCAAAGACGACACCGACGACCTCGTCGAGGTCTCCGCTCGGTGAGTACGGGAACCGGCTGAATCCGGATTCGCCGATCGTCTTCAGGACGTCGGCCGGACTGTCGTCGTGCGACAGGTAGGCGACCTCTTGTCGCGGCACCATGACGTTGGTAGCCGACAGCTTCCTGAGCTCCGACGCGCCGACGATCATCTCGGCGGTGTGCCGCGCGACGACACCCTCGCTGTGCCCGATCGTCGCGAGCAGACGGATCTCGTCGAGGGACGTCACCGGTCCCTGCTGGCCGCCACGAATCGACTTCGAGATCGCTTCGCTCGCGAGCACGAGCGGGCGCAGCAGGACAGCGAGCGCCCGGATGCCGTAGGCGACGGGCTTCGCCAGCCGTTTCGCATAGGCGACGCCGAGCGTTTTCGGGATGATCTCGGTAAACAGCAGCACGGCGACCGTGAACACGAGCGTGAAAATCCACAGCGTCTCGGGGTCGAAAACCTGCGAGTAACTCGCGCCGGCCACGGCCGTGCCGATCGTGTGCGCCGCCGTGTTGGTAATCAGGATCGCCGAAATCGGTATGTCGATGCGCTCCTTGAAGGCCTTGAGTATGCGGCCCGACGCCTTCCCCTTCTCGACCAGCACCTCGACCTGGGCACGGCTGATCGACAGGAGCACCGATTCGAAAATGGAACACAGGAAAGAGACAACCAGGGCAACGGCGACCGCCGTTACGAAGACGTGCATCATGATTCTCCGGTCTGGAACCCCGTCAGCTCGTACATCAGGGGCAATACGATCGAGAAACCCAGCCACATGACGAGGGCGAGCGGCAGTCCGACCTTGACGAAATCCATGACCCGGTAGTTGCCGGCATTGAGGATCAGCAGATTCGTCTGGTAGCCGAACGGCGTGACAAAACTCATATTCGCCCCGAACAATACGGCCAGCAGGAACGGCATCGGATCGGCGCCGAGTTGCTGCGACGTCGCGACGGCAATCGGCGTCCCGATCACGGCCGCCGCGTTATTTGACACGATATTCGTCAGCACCGCCATCGTCAGCAGGAAAAGACTCAGGATAACCGGCGCCGGGAGATCCTCCGCCGCATTGACGAAAGCCCCTGCGACGTACTCCGCCATTCCGGTCGCCACCAGCGCCTTGCCCAGCCCGAGGCTCGCAACGATCAGCATGATGACGGACACGGGCACGGCGGCTCGCGCGTCGCGCCATGTCAGGCATTTCAGGGCGATCATCAGGCCGACGCCGATCAGGGCGCTCACGGCGATCGGCAGCAATCCGGCGGCGGCCGACAGAACCACCATGGCCAGTACCGCGAGAGCGCGTCCCGAATGGCCTCTCGGCGGCAGGTCGATGGATCCGTCCAGCACCAGCAGCCGGCTGGATTCGCGCAGGACCTCCATCGCGGCGCGCGTTCCCTGCAGCAGCAGTACGTCGCCGGTTCGCAGGCGCAGGTTCTCGATGCCGTGCCGCACGACGTTTCGCGACAGGTGGCTGCGGTGAACGGCGATCGGGACCACGTCGACGCCGGTTGCCAGGTCCGCATCCGTGAGCGACCGTCGATACAGCGGCGAGTCCTGAGTGACGACGACCTCGGCCAGCAGTTCCTCACGTTCGCCCCCGTCCCGGTTATCGTCCACGAACGTCGCCCCGAGCTTGCGTTCGAATCGCTTCAGATTGCCGGGATTGTCCCGCACCAGCAGGCGGTCGCCCGACTGAATGACGAGACTCGGCAGTCGTGCCAGCTCGAGCGTATCGCCCCTCTGTATACGCTCCACCCGCATCTCGCCTTCCGTCATGGCCAGCACGTCCGACAAGTACCTGCCGGCCGCCGGGGACTCGTCGGTGATGTGCAGTTCGGCCGAGAACATCCGGTGCGACTCCTCCTCCATCGGCAGCGAGCGGTTCGGCAGGATGCGCGGCGCGACGAGCCAGACGAACAGGATGCCGACGACGCCGACGATAACGGCGGGAAGGACGAAGTCGAACATGCCGATGTCGGCGGCGCCCATTTCCCTGCCGATGCTGCTGACCAGCAGATTGGTCGACGTTCCGATCGTCGTCGTCATGCCGCCGATGATCGTGGCCAGGCCCATCGGCAGCAGCATCGAGGACAGCGGCAAGCCGCTGCCGACCGCAACGCCGACGATCACCGGAATCATGAGCACGACGATCGGCGTGTCGTTGACGAAGGCGCTTGCGGTCGCGACCATCAACAACATCAGCAGCAACGCGATCCGCGGTCGCGAAGCCATCATGCCGGCGACGAGTCGTGCCAGCGGTTGCAGGGCGCCGGTCGTTTCCAGCGCCTTGCCGATGAGAACGAGCGAGCAAATGGCCACGAGCGCCTCGTGGCCGAAACCGTGGAGAAAGTCGGCCGCCTCGAGTACCTCGCCGCGGACGTCGTAGGGGAACAGTTCGAAGCCGACGGCAAGCACGACGAGCACGGCGAGGCTGGACGATTCCAGCGGCAAGCGGCGTCGCGTGAACAGAATCAGCGCGACGACGATGAGCAGAAGCACGGCGATGCCGTGGCTGTCAGGCGTCAACGACTGCACTTCTTTCGGGCCGCCCGTTGCGGACTTGCCTGCCCGGGGCGGCCGTCCGGTGACCAGGGACGGTCAAGAATACCATCACAGCGTCGAAACGAAGTCTCGTATTCCGTTCAGCAGCATCTGCGTTGCCGGAACGACCAGTATCGTCCCCAATAGAAAAAGCCCGGCGCGAGGCCGGGCTTTTGGTACATCAATTGCAGGAGGGCCTTCAATTGTAGGAGGGCCTTCAGGCCCGAATCGCGGCTGAAGCCGCTTCTACGAATCGCGGCTGAAGCCGCTCCTACGGGGAGGTACGGCCTACATCATGCCGCCCATGCCTCCCATACCGCCCATGTCCGGCATCGGCGGGGCCGCCGCCTCTTCCTTCGGCGCGTCGGCAACCATGGCCTCCGTCGTCAGGAGCAGGCCGGAAACGCTGGCCGCGTTCTGCAGCGCGTAACGCGTGACCTTGGTCGGGTCCAGGATGCCCTCGGCGATCATGTCGCCGTACTCGCCCGTTGCGGCGTTGTAACCGAAGTCGCCCTTGCCTTCGGCAACGGCGTTCAGCACGACGCTCGCGTCACCGCCGGCGTTGCGCACGATCTGCCTGAGCGGTTCTTCGACCGCACGCTTCAGGATCGAGATGCCGACGTTCTGGTCGTCGTTGTCGCCTTCCAGCCCGTCGATCGCGGCAACGGCACGGATCAGGGCAACGCCGCCACCCGCGACGACGCCTTCTTCGACCGCGGCGCGCGTGGCGTGCAGTGCGTCCTCGACGCCTGCTTTCTTTTCCTTCATCTCGACTTCCGTCGCAGCACCGACCTTGATGACGGCGACACCGCCCGACAGCTTGGCGACGCGCTCCTGCAGCTTCTCCTTGTCGTAATCCGACGTGGACTCTGCGATCTCGGCGTTGATCTGGTCGACACGGCCCTTGATGTCTTCGGCGCGACCGGCG
>JAKSCZ010000269.1 GCA_022360335.1 Pseudomonadota bacterium | reverse complement strand
CTCCGGATGATATCGAGATGACGCCACGGCGCATTGCCATTCTCGCCGTCTTCGTTCTGGGTCTCGCGGGCTTCGTGTACGGCGTATCGGAGCTGCACTGGTACATCGCCGAGCTCAACGCCGTGTTCCTCGGTATCGGGCTGATCGCGGCGATCGTCTCCGGGATGCCCGCCGGCGATACCAGCCGCACGTTCCTCGAGGGCGCCGCGGCCATGACGCCGGCTGCACTGATCGTCGGCTTCGCGCGCACCATCGAGGTCGTCATGACCGACGGACAGATCATCGACACCGTCGTGCATTCGATCGCGGGGCTGCTCGAAAGCCTGCCGGCGGAAGCGTCGGCGCTCGGCATGCTCGTCGTCCAGACGGTCTGCAACTTCTTCATCCCGTCGGGTAGCGGCCAGGCCTTCGTGACGATGCCGATCATGTCGCCGCTCGCCACGCTGACCGGCGTTCCGCAGCAGACGGCCGTGCTCGCCTACCAGTTCGGCGACGGCTTCACCAACATGATCGTGCCGACGAGCGCGCTGGTGATGGGCGCCCTGGCGCTCGGCAAGGTACCGTATGCCGCGTGGTTCCGCTTTGCCGGGCCGCTGATCCTGAAGCTATTCGCCGCCGCCGCGATATTCCTCGTGATCTCGATGCACGTCGGTTCGGCGTTCGGATTTCACGGCTAGCTGAACCGCTAGGCGCGCCGGAACCAGGTGACGCCGTCGTCGTCGCGCTGCGCGGTCATGTCACCCGTGTCGCACAGGTAGTGCAGGTGGGCGAGCGCTTCCCCGGTCGCCATGATGCGGTTGCCGTCGTTGATCGCGGCGCCGAACAGATCGGGGAAAACGTCGACGACACGCCGCGGTTCCTTTCCGTTCTCGAGCAGCGATTCGAGCTTGCCGGCATGTTCCCTGCGCAATTGCTCGAGCCGGACGTGTGCGCCGCGGAACGGCTTGCCGTGGGCCGGCAGGACCAGCACGTCTTCGGGCAGCCGGGCCTCGAGCGTATCGATGGAATCGAAAAAGTCCTGCAGCGGATTCGCGAGCGGTTCGGTCGGCCAGACGCTGACGTTGGGTGAGATGGTCGGCAGGATCTGATCGCCCGAGATCAGGACGTTGCGTTCGGCGTCGAGCAGGCAGGCGTGCTCGGGCGAGTGGCCGCGGCCGATGACGACTTCCCATTCGTGGCCTGCAAAGCTCTGCACGTCGCCGTCCTTCATGCGCCGATGTGCGTTCGGCAGCGCACCGACGAATCGGCCGAACAGGCCGAAATTTTCCCTGTACGTCGCGATCTGTTCGTCATCGAAACCGGCGGCCCGGTAAAACGCCACGCCTTCCTCGGGGGCCGGCTTGCCGGTGTCGCCGATCAGCAGGCGGCAGAGCAGATATTCCTCACGGGTCAGCCACAGATCGACGTCGAACTCGCGTGCGAGCCAGCCCGCGCAGCCGACATGGTCCGGGTGCAGGTGGGTCGCGATGACGTGCGTCGCCGGGTCGCCTCGCATGTCGTTGTCGAAAACCTCGCGCCAGAGTTTGCGCGTCGTCTTGGTGTCGATGCCGGTATCGACGATCACCCAGCCGCCGTCGTCGCGCAGCAGCCACAGGTTGATGTGATCGAGCGAGAACGGCAGCGGCATGCGCAGCCAGGTCACACCGTCGGCAATGCGCATCGTCTCGCCCTTGCCGGGGCGCGTGGCGAGTTCGTACCGGATCGCGTCCATGGGCCGCCATTCTACGCAGCTTCGACGCCCGGTTTCTCCAGTTCCTGCAGCAGAACTCCGATGCGCTCGCGGACGTGTGCGACCGCCTGTTCCTTGACCGGCCCGAAACCGCGAATCTCGAGGTACTCCTCGATGACCGCCGCGATGTCCTCGTGGCGGGCCGTATCCAGTCGCGCCAGCAGCGCTTCGACCGTCTGCTCGAATTCGGCGATCAGCCGCCGTTCCATGCGCCGCTCCGCGGTGTAGCCGAAGACGTCCAGCGCCGTGCCGCGCAAGGTCCGGAGTTTCGCGAGGATGCGGAACAACGGCAGGATCCAGGCGCCGAATTCCCGCTTGAGGGGCCGGCCGCGTGCATCGCGTTTACCGTTGAGCAGGGGCGGCGCGAGATGGAAGCGGAGCCTGGCGCGCGCGCCGTAGTCGCCGCGCAGCCGGTCGAGGAACGCCTTGTCCGTGTGCAGACGCGCCACCTCGTACTCGTCCTTGTAACTGAGAAGCCGGAAATAGGCGCGCGCCGCGGCATCGGTAATCACCGTGCCGCCGCCGGCCGTTGCTTCGGCAGCGCGAATCCGTTCCACGAGAGCCAGGTACCGCCCGGCGAGTGCCTCGTCCTGGTAGTCGACCAGGAACGCACGTCGGCGCTCGATCTTTGCGTCCAGCGTTTCGACGACGGTATCGGGCGCTCCGTCGAGCAGCTCGCGAACGGCAGCGGCGTCGTGAGCGGCGATACGGCCCCACGTGAATGCGCGCTTGTTCTCGTCGATCTTGACGCCGTTGAGTTCGATCGCGCGCAACAGCGCGTCGCGCGAAACGGGGACGAGGCCGAGCTGCCAGGCGGCGCCGACCATCAGTACGTTGGCGTAGATCGTATCGCCCATGAGCCGGCCGGCGAGACCGTTTGCATCCAGCGTCTGCAGATTCCGTTCGCCGATCGCCGCGGCGATCGCCGAAATGCGCCGGTCGGCGCGCAGGCTGGCGTCGCGATGCCGGACGAAGTCGCCCGTCGGCATTTCCGCCGTGTTGAGCAGCGCACGCGTGTGATCGTGCTGGTAGGTGATCGATGCTTTCGGCGACGAGCTGACGACGAGGTCGCAACCGATGAGCGCGTCGGCGCGCGCCTTTTCGATGCGAACCTGGTTGATGTTCGCCGGCTCCCCGGCGATGCGCAGGTAGCTCAGCACCGGCCCGAATTTCTGGGCAAAACCCATGAAGTCGAGTTCCGTCGCACCCTTGCGTTCGAGATGCGCCGCCATCGTGATCAGCGCGCTGACCGTGATGACGCCCGTGCCGCCGACGCCCGTGACGAGCAGGTCGTAGCAGTGATTGATCGCGGGAACGTCGGCTTCGGGCAGCCCGGTACGCAGCTTCTCGAAGGCGTCGTCGCAGGCGGCCGAGCGTGCGTTGCGCTGCAACTCTCCCTCGACCGTCACGAAGCTCGGGCAGAAACCGTTGACGCAGGAATAGTCCTTGTTGCAGCTGTCCTGGTCGATCCGGCGCTTGCGGCCGAAGGGCGTCTCTTTCGGCACCACGGACAGGCAGTTCGATTCGACCGAACAGTCGCCGCAGCCCTCGCAGACGAGTTCGTTGATGACGACGAACCGGTTGGGGTCTTCGAGCGTGCCGCGCTTGCGGCGCCGCCGCTTCTCGGTGGCGCAGGTCTGCGCGTAGATCAACACCGTGACGCCCGGGATGTCCCTGAGTTCGCGCTGCACGGCGTCGAGTTCGCGACGATGCGATATCGTCGCGCCGGGCGGAAAGTCCGATGCATCGAAGGCCTCCGGCGTGTCGGACACGAGCGCGATGCGCCCGACGCCTTCGGCGCGCACGGCGTGCGCGATGCCCTGGATGCTCAGCGGGCCGTCGACGGGCTGGCCGCCCGTCATCGCGACGGCGTCGTTGAACAGGATCTTGTACGTGATGTTCGTGCCGGCCGCGATCGCCTGCCGGATGGCGATCGATCCGGAATGGTAGAACGTGCCGTCGCCGAGATTCTGAAAAACGTGCCGGTCGCCGTTGAACTTCGAACGGGCTATCCAGTTGACCCCTTCGCCGCCCATCTGGATCAGGCCGTCGGTTTCGCGGTCCATCCAGCTGGCCATGAAATGGCAGCCGATGCCGGCGAGCGCTTGCGAGCCTTCGGGGACCTTGGTCGAGGTATTGTGGGGGCAGCCCGAGCAGAAGTAGGGAATCCGGTCCGCGCCTTCGATCTCGATGACCGACACGCGGCGTTCCAGTTCGTCGGCACGCTCGCTAAACCGCGTTCCCCCGAAAACGTGGTCGAGCCGCCGGGCGACGAGCGGCACGAGTTCGAGCGGCGACAGTTCCCCGATCCAGGGCACGAGCCGCTCGCCGTTTTCGTCGAACTTGCCGACCATGACGTCCGGTTTGCGGCCCGGGTAGTCGTAGAAGTATTCCTTGAACTGGCTCTCGATGATGCCGCGCTTTTCCTCGACGACGAGGACCTCGGCCTTGTTCTTGACGAATTCGAGCGCGCCCTGCGGTTCGAGCGGCCACACCATGCCGACCTTGTAGACGTCGATGCCGAGGCGGCGCGCCCCGGCTGCTTCGATGCCGAGCAGGCGCAGCGCCTCCATCAGGTCGAGGTGGCCCTTGCCCGTCGTGACGATGCCGAACCTCGCATCGGGCACGTCGAAGACCTTGCGATCGATCGGGTTGGCCGCCGCGAACGCCAGCGTCGCGTACTTCTTCTGTTCGAGGCGCTCCTCGATCTGCGGCCCGGGAAAGTCGGGCCAGCGGTAGTGCAGGCCGCTCGCAGGCGGCGTGTAGTCCGTTGGCGTGACGAACCGGGGGCAGGGCGGCAACTCGACCGACATCGCCGACTCGACGGTCTCGGTGACCGCCTTGAAGCCGACCCACATACCCGAGTAGCGCGACAGGGCGATGCCGTACAGGCCGTACTCGAGGTACTCGGCGACATTCGCGGGGTTCAGCCACGGCATCATGAAGGTCAGGAACGCGACGTCCGACTGGTGCGGCATCGACGACGAGATGCAGCCGTGGTCGTCGCCGGCCACGACGAGGACGCCGCCGGTCGGCGAGCTGCCGTAGGCGTTGCCGTGCTTGAGCGCGTCACCGGCGCGGTCGACGCCGGGGCCCTTGCCGTACCAGATGCCGAAGACGCCGTCGACCGTCCTGCCGGGATCGGTCTCGACCTGTTGCGAGCCGAGCACGGCCGTCGCGGCGAGGTCTTCGTTGACGGCCGGCAGGAATTCGATGCCGTTTTCCTCGAGGAAGCGTGCCGCCCGCCAGAGCTCGAGGTCGACCATGCCGAGCGGGGAGCCGCGATAGCCGCTGACGAACCCGGCGGTGTCGAGCCCCGCCGCCCGGTCCATCCTGCGCTGCATGAGCGGGATACGGACGAGCGCCTGCGTGCCGGTCAGCAGCACGCGCCCGGTTTCGCGGCGGTAACGGTCGATGAGTTCGTAATCGTCGAGCATGGCGGGACAGTATCCCGCAAGCGGCCCGTGAACGGGTGCCTATCGTCCCGGTTATTGACAGATATTCGGTATACTGTCCCAAAATCTGGAAAAAAACGGGACAAAACTGATGTTAGAGGCTAAAGACCGCAGAATTCTTTCCGAATTGCAGAAGGACAGCCGCCTGACGATGCAGGAACTCGGCGAGCGCACCGGGATGTCGAGTTCGGCGTGCTGGCGCCGCGTCAAGAGCCTCGAAGAGGCCGGGATCATCGATCGCTATGCCGCGATCCTGGACACGCGCAAGGCGGGCTTCGGCTTCTCGTCGGTCGTGCACGTCTCGCTCGCGCGTCACGAGCAACGGAACGTGGAACGCTTCGTCAAGGAGGTGCTGCGACACCCCGAAGTGCTGGAGTGCTTCGCGACCAGCGGCGAAGCCGACTTTCACCTGCGCGTCGTCGCCGAAGACATCGATGCGTACAACGCATTCCTCGACAATTTCATTTTTCGCCTGCCCGGCGTGTCCCTGGTGCGCTCGAATATCGTGCTCAAGGAGATAAAGGCCGATACGGCGTTGCCGCTGTAGGAGCGAGCCCTACCAGAGTACGACGGCGCCAAACGCGAACAGACTGAACGCGACCATTGCAAACGTGAACGATACTTTCAGTGCTTTCATGGGGTATTCCTCGGGGGGTATTCGATGCGCCGATCGTAGACCGGCCGCGCTGTTGCGGGTGTGCGCGCCGTCACACCCTGAGGTCGAATAGGTATATTCCGAGGGGCCGACTACCAGGGAATATCGTCGCCCGTGTAGTCGATGAAGCCGCCGCTGCGTTCTTCGGGAAACGCGTCGATCAGTTTCCGCAGGGCCGCGACGCTGTCTTCGGGTGCGAGTGTGGCATCCGCTCCACCCATGTCCGTCCTGACCCAGCCCGGGTTGAACGTGATCACGCTGATGCCGCGGCCTGCAACATCAGTTGGCCAGCGTTGCCATCGCCATGTTGACCGCCGCCTTGCTGGTTCGATACGCGTACAGACCCGTATCGGTTTCGGCGATAGAGCCAAGACGCGAGGAGATCGTCACGATCTTCTTCTGCGCGCTCGCTGCCACGTTGTCGACAAGCGCCTCGGCCAGTTGCACGGGCGCCAGTGCATTGACGCGCAAAACCTCCGACCAGATGTCGTAATCGATGTGACCGAAAGTTTGCCGCAGGTCGCCGTCGGCCCGGCGCTTCGGGCCAAACAGCCCGGCGTTGTTGATCAGCACGTCGACAGGCGCGTCGCCGAGCGCGGTTGCGAAACGCCCGATCACGTCAAAGTCTGCAACGTCGAGAGGCAGAACTGCTAGACGATCGCCTCCCAGCGCCTGCAGCTGGCTCGCACTGTCAGGATCACGGCAGGTCGCGATGACTTCCCAGCCGTCTGCGTAGTACTGGCGCGCGAACTCGAGCCCGAGGCCGCGATTGGCGCCAGTGATCAATACGGTCT
>JAKSCZ010000638.1 GCA_022360335.1 Pseudomonadota bacterium | reverse complement strand
TTGTATATGCCGTTCGCCCACAGCCTCCCGAGGTTGGCGTGCGAGCGCGAGCAGCGCGCGCCGATCGCCATGTCGTAGCCCTGGTCGAGCTTTTCCAGCAATGCATCGAACTTGCCGGCATCGTGCTGCCCGTCGCCGTCCATGAACGCGAGTATCTCGCCGCTCGCGGCCCGGGCGCCGGCCTTGATGGCGGCGCCGTTGCCCAGACTGTCCGGGTGACGAATGACGGTCGCGCCCGCTTCCCCAGCTTCCGCGCCGGTATCGTCGCTCGAGCCGTCGTCGACGACGATGACCTCGGCGTCGGGGTAGTGTTTGCGCGCACCTGACACGACCTCGCCGATGACGGCTTCCTCGTTCTTGGCGGGTATGACGATCGACAGTGAACTCATCCGTGCGTCCTGGCTATGAAGTGAACATGATCATGATACCTGCAGCGACGGCCGAACCGATGACGCCGGCTACGTTCGGACCCATCGCGTGCATCAGCAGGATATTGTGGGGATTCGCTTCGACACCGACCCTGTTCGCGACACGCGCCGCCATCGGCACGGCCGATACGCCTGCCGCGCCGATCAGCGGATTGACCGGATTGTGGGACAGGCGATTCATGAGCTTGGCCATCAGGACGCCGCTCGCCGTACCGATCGCGAACGCGACGATGCCGAGCAGCAGGATACCGAGCGTCTCGACGACGAGGAAGTGGTCCGCGCCGAGTTTCGAGCCGACAGCGAGTCCGAGGAAGATCGTCACGACGTTGATCAGCGCATTCTGCGTCGTGTCGGAGAGCCGGTCTACGACGCCGCACTCGCGCATCAGGTTGCCGAACGCGAGCATGCCGAGCAGCGGCGCCGCCGTCGGCAGCAGCAGTCCGACGAGCAGCAACAGCACGAGCGGGAACAGGATGCGTTCGGTCCTGGTGACGTCGCGGAGCTGGACCATCCGGATCTCCCGCTCGCGCTGCGATGTCAGCGCCCGCATGATCGGCGGCTGGATCAGCGGCACGAGCGCCATGTAGGAATACGCGGCCACGGCGATCGCCCCGAGCAGGTTCGGCGCAAGCTGGCCGGCGACGTAGATCGCGGTGGGACCGTCGGCGCCGCCGATGATGCCGATCGCGGCGGCCTCCCTGAGCGAGAAGTCCATCCAGCCGAGTTCGGTCAGGCCGAGCGCGCCGAGCAGCGTCGCAAAGATGCCGAACTGCGCCGCCGCGCCCAGGAACAGCGTTTTGGGGTTCGCCAGCAGCGGGCCGAAGTCCGTGAGCGCGCCGACGCCCATGAAGATGATCAGCGGAAAGGCGCCCGACTCGATGCCGACTTCGTAGGCGAGGTACAGCAGCCCGCCCGTTTCGGCGATGCCGGCGCCCGGAATGTTACTCAGCAATCCGCCGAAACCGATCGTAACGAGCAGCAGCGGTTCGAACTTCCTTGCGATTCCGAGGTACAGCAAACCGAGACAGACGGCGAGCATGACCGCCTGGCCGGCAGTCATCTGGTAAAGCCCCGACTCGATCCAGATTTGGCGAACGAGATCCATCCGGCCGGCGGCCTCAGCCGATCGCAACGAGGGCGTCGCCGACCGCGACCTTGTCGCCCTCGGCGACGAACACCTCCGTCACGGTACCCGCCCTCGGTGCCGGCACCACCGTCTCCATCTTCATCGCCTCGACGATCAACAGCGGGTCGCCTTCGGCGACCGCTGCGCCCGGTTCGACGTGGACTTTGAAGACGTTCCCCGCGAGCGCTGCATTGACGGGTTCGCCGTTGCCGGTCGGGACCGTGGAAGCGGCTGTAGGAGGGCTTTCAGGCCCGCTCGCGGCTGAAGCCGCGATCGGGCCTGAAGGCCCTCCTACAGACGGTTGGCCGCTCGCGGCAACCTCCACGGTGAACTGCTTGCCGTTGACGCGCACCGAATAAACCGCCTCTCCTCCGGCAGGAGCGGCTTCAGCCGCGACCGGGCCTGTAGGAGCGGCTTCAGCCGCGATCGGGCCTGACCGCCCCTCTGCCGGCTCTTGCCACGGCGGCGGCTCGAACGCCCCGGGGTTGTCGCGATTCTGGAGGAATCGGATACCGATCTGGGGAAACAGCGCATAGGTCAGCACGTCGTCTACGACGTTCTCGGCGAGATTGATCCTCTTTTCGATTGCAAGATGATTGAGTTCGTTCGTCAGGTTCTCGAGTTCGGGTTCCAGCAAATCGGCCGGGCGACAGGTGACCGGGTCCGCCCCGTCGAGCACACGCGCCTGCAACTCGACGTTGACTGCCGCCGGTGTCGCGCCGTACTCGCCCTTGAGGACGCCCGCCGTTTCCCTGGTGATCGTCGCATAGCGCGATCCGGACAGGACGTTGATAACCGATTGCGTACCGACGATCTGCGACGTCGGCGTCACGAGCGGCAAGGTGCCGAGATCGCGGCGCACCTGCGGGATTTCCGCCAGGACGTCGTCGAGCTTGTCGCTCGCGCCCTGTTCCCTGAGCTGGTTTTCGAGATTCGTGAGCATGCCGCCCGGCACCTGCGCGACGAGGATACGCGAGTCCGCGCCCTTGAGCGCGCCTTCGAACTTCGCGTACTTCTTGCGCACTTCGCGGAAATAGGCGGCGATCTCCTCGATCAGGTTCAGGTCGAGGCCGGTGTCGCGATCGGTACCCTCCATGATCGCGACGAGCGTTTCCGTCGGCGAGTGGCCGTAGGTCATGCTCATCGACGATACCGCGGTATCGATCGCGTCGATGCCCGCTTCCGCAGCCTTGACGAGGGTCGCCGTGGACAGACCCGTCGTCGCATGGCAGTGCATCTGGATCGGGACGTCGACCGCCTCTTTCAGCCGGCTGACGAGCTCGAATGCCGCATACGGTCGCAGCAGCCCCGCCATGTCCTTGATGCAGATCGACTGCGCGCCCATATCCTCGATGCGCCTGCCCATATCGACCCAGAGATCGACGGTGTGCACGTCGCTGACCGTATACGAAATCGTGCCCTGCGCATGCTTGCCGACCTCGAGCGTGGCCTTGATCGCCGTCTCGAGATTGCGCAGGTCGTTGAGCGCGTCGAAGATCCGGAATACGTCGATGCCATTGACCGCGCAGCGCTCCACGAACTTGCGTACCAGGTCGTCGGCATAATGGCGATAGCCGAGGATATTCTGGCCGCGAAACAGCATCTGCTGCGGTGTGTTCGGCATCGCCGCCTTGAGACGCCGGATGCGCTCCCAGGGGTCCTCGCCGAGGAACCGGATGCAGGCGTCGAACGTCGCGCCGCCCCAGGACTCCATCGACGTGAACCCGACCCGGTCGAGTTTCTCCGCGATCGGCAGCATGTCGTCGATACGCATGCGCGTTGCGAGCAGGCTTTGATGCGCGTCACGCAGAACGAGTTCGGTGATACCGAGTGGCTTCTTGTCGCTCATTGGTGGCGGTGCCTGAAACCTACGAATTCCGGTCGCGGTGGCGCGCAATCGCCGCCGTGACGGCGGCGATCTCCTCGTCGGTCACACCGGAAACGCTTGCCGCGCGCTTGACGATGCCCGCCATGACGCTCATGGCGATGACGAGCAAGCTCAGAAAGACGAATACCGTGCCCATCCCGACGAGCATGAGCGTAACGCCCTGATCCATTAGTGACGACTGCAACTGAAACTCCGGCCTGCGTGCGTGCCGCGATTATAGCGAATCGCCGGTGTCATAGGTGCCCCTCGGTCGAGCGCGGTCGCAGGCTGTGCGGCGGCGATGCGACCGGCTTCGGCACATTTGACAAGTCGCTGATTCCTGAGACACTTCGTACCAGATGCCCGACACCGTCCCAGTCCTGATCGTCGGCGCCGGGCCCGTCGGCCTGAGCGCCGCACTTGCCCTGTCGAAGGTCGGTGTCGAGGTGCGCGTGCTCGAGGCGGCAGACGACGTGGACCGCAGCATGCGTGCGTCCACGTTCCACCCGCCGACACTCGACATCATCGAATCACTGGGACTCGGCGAACGGCTCCTCGCGTGCGGATTGAAAGTCGAGACCTTCGACCTGCGCCAGCACGATACGGGCGAGTACGCGCGCTTCGACCTGTTCGCAATCCGCGGTGAGACGCATCACCCCTACCGACTTCAGGTCGAACAGCACCGCTACTGCGATCTCGCGGTAGAGGCTTTGCAACTGCAAGGCGTCGAGGTGAGGTTCGGCGAACGCGTCGAGACGCTGCAGCAGGACGACTCCTCCGTCACGGTCTCGACCTCCGCCGGCACCATTGGGGCCGACTGGGTGATCGGCGCGGACGGCGCCGCGAGCGCCGTTCGCGAGTCGCTCGGGGTCGAGTACGGCGGGATGACCCATACGCACTCCTCGGTACTCGTATCCACGCCGTTCGCGTTTCACGAGGCCCTGCCGGACATCAGCGACATCACGTATTGCTGGTCGGACCGCGGCCAGTTCAGTTTGCTGCGCCTGAAGAACTCCTGGCGGGCCAGCCTCTACCCCGGCGTCGAAGACCTCGACGAAGCCGCGAACGAGGAATGCGTGCGCGACTGGCTGGCCTACATTCACCCGGATGCGCACGATGCGGAACTGCTCGACGTCAATCCGTATCGGGTTCACGAGCGCTGTGTCGACCGCTTCCGTGTCGGGCGCGTCTTCCTTGCCGGCGATGCCGCGCACCTGAATCCGCCAAGCGGCGGAATGGGTATGAACGGCGGCATCCACGACGCCATGAATCTCAGCGGCAAGCTGTTGCGCGTCATCGACGGCGCAGACCCCGAACTGCTCGAGCGTTACCATCGCCAGCGTCACACGATCGTGTCGCAACGCATCATCCCGCAAGCCTCCGCCAACCGCGGCCGAATGGGCGTCGCGGATCGCGACGACCAGATGGAGCTGCTGAGTCGCTATCGCGACATCGCGGCAGACGAGGCCCGGTGCCGGGAGTTCCTGCGACGCACTGCGATGATCACGAGCCTGCGCGAGGCAAAGGACATCGAATAGACCGCTTCTATAATCCGACGAAGCTTATGGCTGCGCCGCATACCGCGACGGACGCACCCGCAACGGCATGCGCGTAGCGTCCCGTCGAGGGCAGCCTCAGCCGCTCCAGTCCGATCGTCGTCGCAGCGACGCAGGCCGTCATCGTGAGCAGGGTAACGACCCCGAACACGATCGCGACGGCCGCGACGAGCCCCGCACTCTGCTGTGCGGCCGGGTACATGAACAGCGGGATCAGCGCCTCGCACGGGCCGAGGACGAAGATGACGAACATCGCCCAGGGCGTGATCGCGTTTTTCGTGCCTTCCTCGTGCACGTGCGCATGATCGGCGCGATGGTCGTGCTCGTGGTCGTGCACGACGCCTTCGTGTACGTGCAGGTGGGAGTGCCGGTACCCGCGGCCCGCTTTCTTCAGCCCCCAGGCGAGGTACATGAGGCCGAAGGCGAGCAGCGCGTACCCGGCAAGATTGCCGCGTACGCCCTCGATTTCGACGACGGACGCGAGCTGTGCGCCGAACGCGATGCCGACGGTGCCGATGACGATCGAACCGAGGACGTGCCCCAGGCCGCAGACCAGCGTGACCTTGAGCGTCCTCGCCAGGCTCCACGAGCGCGCCTTGCCCATCGCCGTGAAGACGATGTAATGGTCCGGACCGAGGATCGTGTGCAGGAACGCAATCGATGCCGCAGTCGCGAGCAGTATCCAGGCGTCGCTCATTGTCCCACCTTAGCCGGCCGCCGGGAGGGACACGATAGGTATTTACCCTGCGCATCGCCCGCGCTTGCGCCGCCGGGGGACCGGTCAGCCGGCGTCGTCCCCGATCATGCCGCCGATCCACGCGGCGACGATCGGGTGGTATGCGCCGCGTGCACGCCGGAACATCTCCCGGGCGAGTGCGGCATCCTGTCCGTTTTCGGCGAGCGCAGCGTAGACGGGCCCGATCAGGCGCCCGCGGCCGTATCGATTGAGGTGCGCTTCCAGTGACTCGTACGCGTCGGTGTAGCGTCGCGTCGCGACCTGGATGAACCACGTTCTTGCGATCTCGGCATTGTGCGTCTCGCTCAGCGACCAGCCGGCGTCCAGCGCCGCGAGTTTGTCCCGGGAGAGCTCCGCCGGCAGGCTGTTGATGAAGTGGATCGCCGCCTGCGGGCTCCACGCCCCCACCGGGATCTCGCCGAGCGCCACGCTGTCCTCCGCGAACGCCCGCGCCATCGCCGCCGCGTTGTCGAGATTCTCCGATGAGGGTATCGGCGCGTCGTCCGGGAGGCCCGGCCCGTAGGTCCACGCCTCGGCCTGCGCACGCGTTACGGCGGCTCCCTCCCGGCTCAGGAGCCGCGCATCGAGGAAATCGAGGAACTGCTCGGTCGTAACCGTGCCCCAGGCGAATTCCTCGAAGTAGGCTTCCAGAAAGGCGTCGAACGCTTCGCGGCCGAAGGCCTCTTCGAGATACACGAGGAACAGCTGGCCCTTGTTGTAGTGGATCGTTCCCTGGAAATCGTCGGGATTCGCATCGTCGAGGCGCGGTGCAAGCGCCTGCATGCGTTCGGGCACGCTGTCGAAGTCGAGCAGCAGCTCGCGGTACATGAGCACGCGCTCCTCGTCGACCCGCGCCGTATCGTAGATGACTTCCATGAGCCGCGACTCGATGTAGCTCGTCATGCCCTCGTTGAGCCAGCCGTCGCGCCACGTCGCATTGGTCACGAGATTGCCCGACCACGAATGCGCAAGCTCGTGCGCGACGACGGAAACGAGGCTGCGGTCACCCGCCAGCAGGCTCGGCGTTATGAACGACAGGCGCGGGTTCTCCATACCGCCGTAAGGAAAACTCGGGGGCAGTACCAGCAGGTCGTAGCGACCCCACTCGTAGGGGCCGTACATCGCCTCGGCCAGCTCGAGCATCGCCTGCGTGTCGGCGAACTCGTAGACCGACGCATCGAGCAGTTCGGGTTCCGTGTACACGCCCGTATCCTCGCCCAGCGGTGCGAAATAGAAATTGCCGACCGCGATCGCCAGCAGGTAGGACGGGATCGGTTGCGGCATCTCGAATCGATACTCGCCGGTCCGCGGCGCCAGCGGATCGTTGTCTGCACTCATGACGGCAAGCAAGGTCTCCGGCGTGCGCACGGTCGCCTCGTAGGTCATGCGGACCGCCGGCGTGTCCTGCAGCGGTATCCAGCTGCGTGCGTGCACGGCCTGCGATTGCGAGAACACCATCGGGTGCTTCCGGCCCGCCGTGAGCTCGGGCGGCAGCCACTGCAGCGCCGTCGATTCCGGGCTCGTGCGGTACTCGATCACGAGGTCGAAGGCATCGCCTGCACCGGCCGGAACGTCGACGTGCAGCGGCGTGCCCAGGACCGGGTGCGGCTCACCGCTGCGGAATCCGGTCTCGCTCGACCGGCCCCCGGCGACGAGGGCGACGCTCGATACGCTCAGATCCCGCGTGTCGAGTATCACTTCGCTTGCCTCGGCATCGAGCCGGCGCATCGACAGCATCGCGTAGCCGCGCAGCACCTCTCGTTCGAAGTCGACGTCGAGGTCGAGCGAGAGATGGCCGGTTACGAACGCGTCGGTGTTGGCGAACGTGAAGTAGTCGCGAGCCGGATCGTAGTCATCGACACTCTCGTTCGAGCAGGCGGACGCCAGCAACAGGAACGGGCACGCAATCAGGAATCGGGTCTGCATGGTAGTCTCGGGTGAGCGCTGAGGTGCGCGATTCTAATACAAAAGGAGCGATGCCATGCGCGCGCTGGTCTGCAGGGAATTCGGCCCTATCGAGAATCTCGCCATCGAAGAGCGGGACGACCCGCTTCCCGGCGACGGCGAAATCGCGATCGACGTACGGGCCGCCGGACTGAATTTCGCAGACGTCCTCGGCATCGCCGGTCGGTACCAGATCCGGGCGGACCTGCCCTTCGTCCCCGGCAACGAGGCGGCGGGCGTCGTGACGGCAGTCGGCTCCAGGGTCACACGCTTCAGCCCCGGCGACAAGGTCGTCGCCGCGCTGCGCGGCGGCGCGTTCGCCGAAAAATCCGTCGTCGACGAACGCATGGCGATCCCCCTGCCCGAGTCGCTGAGCTTCGAAGCGGGCGCCGCGTATTCCGTGGCCTACGGAACGGGCTATCACGCACTGAAACAGGGCGCCGCCCTGCAGCCCGGCGAGACGGTGCTCGTGCTCGGCGCCGCCGGCGGCGTCGGTTGCGCGGCCGTCGATATCGCCGGGGCGATGGGCGCCACGGTGATCGCAGCGGCGAGCACCCGGGAGAAGCTCGAATTCGCACGGCAAGCCGGCGCACGGCACCTCGTCGACTACTCGCGCGAATCGCTCAAACACGCCGTCAGGGAACTGACCGGCGGCCGCGGCGTCGACGTCGTCTACGACCCGGTCGGCGGCGAACTGTCGGAGCAGGCGCTGCGCGCGACGGCCTGGCACGGCCGCTTCCTGGTCGTCGGATTCGCGAGCGGCGACATCCCGGGGCTCCCTGCGAATCTGCTGCTGCTCAAGGAAGCCCGCGCGATCGGTATCTGGTACGGCACCTGGGCCGAGAGACACGGCGACGAGGTATCCGGGAACGTCCGTGAATTGAGCGCGATGATCGCAGCGGGCAAGCTGCGGCCGCGCTGCAGCGAGGCTCTCCCCCTCGAGCGATTCGTCGACGCGTTTCGCCTCATCACGGAACGCCGGGTACTCGGCAAAGTCGTGTTGACGATGGGGCGAACGGCGTGAAACCCGTTTTCGATCGCGGCCTGCTGGCGGGGACCGTTCTCCTGCCGATCCTGCTGCTCGCCGGCGGCAGCGTCTCCGCGCACCCGGAAGACGAATTCTGCATGGGCGCGGACGGACTCGATCCTGCTCTGTGCCGGGCACTCGAGGAACTCGACAGCAGGACGGGTGACCTCAAGCCCTTAGTCGACGAGTCCGGCCTGGAGCGCGGCGTCTGGTCGACGTTCGGTCTGTACGTCACGATCGGCGTGCGTCATATCCTGCCCGACGGCTCGGATCACATCCTCTTCGTGCTCGCCATCTTCCTTGCATCGACCCGGTTCAAGGCGTTGATCTGGCAAATCTCGGCGTTTACGGTTGCGCACACCGTCACGCTCGCGCTTGCCGCGAGCGGGGTCATCTCGCCCTCGGCCGACGTCGTCGAGCCGCTGATCGCTTTCACGATCGCATTCGTCGCGATCGAGAACCTCGCGTTCCGGGAGATGACCCGATGGCGGCCGCCGGTCGTCTTCGGCTTCGGTCTGATCCACGGCCTCGGATTCGCAGGTTTCTTCGGTGAGCTGGGACTGCCGCCGGGCCAGTTCTGGAGCGCGTTGATCGGCTTCAATCTCGGCGTCGAGATCGGGCAGCTCTCGGTCATTCTCGTCGCCGCGATTCTCGGCGCGCTGTTGCGCCGCCGGCTCGCCGACAAGGAAGGGCGGCAGCAATATCGCTATGCCGTCGCCCTTCCGGCGTCTCTGGCCATCGGCCTGACCGGCCTCTGGTGGGGCGTCACCCGTTTAATAGGGTGACTGGCACCGAATTAATGACGATTAGCCTTCGTCGGTCGCGAACCCGCGGCCCTCGAGCAGCGGCTCGATGCTCGGGTCCTGGCCGCGGAAATTGCGGTACAACTCGTCCGCCTCGCGCAGGCCGCCGGCCTCGTACACCCACTGCCTGAGGCGCGCCGCGATCTCGGGATCCCAGATGTTCTCGGCCTGCCGGAAGGCGTCGAAACCGTCGGCATCCAGGATCTCCGACCACAGATACGCGTAGTATCCGGCTGAGTAGCCCGTCGTGCTCGCGAAGACGTGGGAGAAGTATTGCGAACGGTAACGCGGCTCGATTTCCGGGATCAGGCCGTACTCTTCGAGCACCTGCTTCTCGAACGCGCGCGCGTCCGTGATCTGCGCGGCCTCCGCCGAACTCAGCGTATGCCACCTGAGATCGAGCAGCGACGCGGCGATGTACTCCGTCGTGTTGAAACCCTGGTTGTGGTTGCCGGCGAGGAGGATGCGCTCGACCAGTGCGGTCGGCATGACCTCTCCCGTCTCGTAGTGGCGCGCATAGATCTCGAGCATCTCGGGCTGGCTCGTCCAGTGCTCGAGGATCTGCGCCGGGAACTCGGTGTAGTCGCGCGGACTGCCCGAGGTGCCCGCGAATGTCGGGTAGCGAATCTGAGTCATCAGGCCGTGCAGGCCATGCCCGAACTCGTGGAACAGCGTCTCGACGTCCGAGAAGCGCATCAGCGTCGGCTCGCCCTCGGGCGGCATCGGCAGGTTCAGGTTGTTCGTGATCAGCGGGCGCACCGCCTTCCCGCCGATATCCGATGCCATGCGGTACGAACTCATCCAGGCGCCGCCGCGCTTCGAGTCGCGTGCGTACATGTCGTTCATGAACAGGCCCAGGTGCTCGCCGTCCGCGTTGCGGATCTCGAACGACTCGACGACCGGATTCCAGCCTTCCACGTCGACGGGCTCGAAGGTCACGCCGAACAGGCGATTCGCCATCTCGAACGCGCCGGCGCGCACGTTCTCGAGCTTCAGGTAAGGCTTGGTCGCATTCTCGTCGAGGTCATAGCGCTGCAGCCGCAGCTTCTCGGCGTAGTGCCACCAGTCGTGGGCGGCGAAGGTCTCGCCTTCCGGCGTCATCGCCTGTATGTCGGCGCGCTCTTTCCTGGCCTGCTCGAGACCGGGCCGCCAGACGCGCAGCAGGAAGTCCTCGGCGCCTTTCGGCGTCTTCGCCATGCGCGTCTCGAGGATGTAGTGCGCGTGCGAATCGTAGCCGAGCAGCTCCGCGCGCTGCGCGCGCAGTTGAGCGATCTCGACGATCAGCGGACCGTTGTCGACGTCGCCGTCGGTTGCGCGCAGGCGATAGCCGTCGAACAGCTTCTCCCGCAGCTCGCGATTCTCCGACTGGACCATGAACGACTCGAAGGACGAGCGATTCAACCCGACCACCCAGGCCTGCTTGTCCTCGTTCCAGATCGCCGCCTTGAAGTCGTCGCTGAGACCGGCGACTTCGTCCTCGGTCGTGAGTTCGAGCGTGAAGCCCTTCGTCGCCGCAAGCAGATTCTGCGCGAACTTCGTCGTCAGCGCGGACAGCTCCGCATTCAACGCGGCAACCCGGTCCTTGACCTCGGGCGCCAGCGCCGCGCCGGCGCGTACGAAGCGGCGATGGGTCAGCTCGAGCAGCCGGGCGTCCTGCTCGTCCAGGTCCAGGGACTCGCGTGCATCGTAAACCGCCTCGATGCGCGCCCACAGATCCGGGTTCATCGTGATCGCGTCGCTCTCGCGCGTCAGCATCGGGTTGACCTTGGCTTCGAGACCGGCCAGCTCGTCGTCGAGTTCGGTGTTCGTGATGTTGCCGAACGTGTAGCTGACTTTCGTCAGCAGCGGACCGGCGGCTTCGAGCGCAACGACCGTATTCCCGAACGTCGGCGCCTCGGCGTTGGCCGCGATCGCCGCGACCTCGTCGCGCAGCTCGAGGATGCCTTTCTTGAAAGCGGGCATGTAATGACCGTTCTCGATCGCGCCGAACGGCGGCACCCCGAACGGCGTGTCCCAGTCCTCGAGGAACGGATTGCCTGCGAGTTCGGCCGCCGTGACCGAAATCCCGTCGGTGGCCGCCCCGGCTGCGTCGCCGGCTGCCTCCTCGCTCCCGCCGCCGCATGCACCGAGCGCGACGGCAAGCAGACCGAGGCCGAATAAACTTCTGATCTTCATATTGATTTCCCCAAAACTTCAGGTGACTTTCGTCGCCGGACCGACGGGCCGTCCGTCCGGCAAAACCATGCATTCTACAGCGTCTCGATGCACCGCGCCCATTGCCCGTGGCTGCTCGGTAAACGCGTATGTATGCAGCGTCCTTTTCGGGTATAAAAGGTCCACAACGAGAACGCCCGGCCGCGCTCATCCGGTCAGCTATCGCACGGTCAGCTATCGCACAGGATCAGGCATGTCTTCACAATCAGTTCGACCGCTCAACCCGGCGCCGGAAGAGTTCGCCGGCGACTCCTTCGGGCGCTCGTTGAAACGCGCGTTCCACGCTACGCGACCCAAGTTTTATCCGGCATCCGTATTACCCGTAGTCACGGGCACCGCCTGGGGCGCGTTCGTTTCGGAGTCCTTCGACCCGTACGTCTGCGTACTGGCGCTGCTCGCGACGGTTTGCGTACACGCCGCGGCAAACGCGCTCAACGACGTCGGCGACGAGACGATCGGGACCGACGGACGCAACGAAAACCGCATCTACCCGTACACGGGCGGCTCGCGCTTCATCCAGATGGGCATCCTGTCGCAGTCGCGCATGCTGCGGCTCGGCGTCGTCCTGCTGCTCGTCGCCGCAGTCGCGGGCATGCTCCTGTACCTCGCCAGGGGACCGATCGTGCTGGCGTTCGGCCTGATCGGCATCGCCCTCGCCGTACTCTATTCGCTCGGGCCGTTCAGGCTGGCGTCGCTCGGCCTCGGCGAGACCGCGGTAGCCGTCGCGTTCGGCGTACTGCCCGTCTCGGGTGCCGCCTGGCTCCAGGGCGCGGCCATCGATACGTCGCTGATCGTGTTTTCGCTGCCCGTCAGTGCCTGGGTCGCGGCCATCCTGTTGATCAACGAGGTGCCCGACATCGAGGCCGACGGCGCCAGCGGCAAGAACACCTTGCCCGTGCGCCTCGGCAACGCGGCGACTGCGGCGCTCTACCTCGGCATCCAGATCGCGGCGGCCTTCTTCGTGACGATTCTCGCCATCGGCGGCGACCTGCCTCCGCTCGCGCCGCTCGTACCGTTCGCGCTGCTCGTTCTGGCCTGGAAGGCGGCGGCCGGCATTCGCGGCGGCACGGCCGATCGCGAGACGATGACGAAATCGATCGAGGGCACACTCGGCATCCACACGATCGGCTGCATCTGGCTGACCGCTTGTGCCCTGTTCGCCCTGTGGTTCTGATTGGCAACGAGGCAAATGCACATCAAGATCAGGAAAGGCCTGGATATTCCGCTGGCCGGCAAGCCCGCACAGCGGATATCCGACGGCGGCGACGTCGCGTCGGTCGCTCTTCTCGGCCCGGACACGAACGACCTCAAGCCCCGGATGCTGGTCCGCGTCGGCGATCGCGTCAAAACCGGTCAGCCGCTGTACACGGACAAAGCCAACCCGGGCGTCGACTTCACCTCACCGGGCGCCGGTATCGTCTCGGCCGTCAACCGCGGCGAGCGCCGCATCCTGCAATCGGTCGTCATCGATCTCGACGGCGACGAGGCCCTGGAATTCGCCCGTTACGACGCGGACCGGATAGACGGCCTCGACGGCGACGAGGTCCGCGAGAACCTGCTCGCCGCGGGTCTCTGGACCGCTTTTCGCACGAGGCCGTTCAGCAAGATCCCGGCACCCGCCGCCTCGCCGCGCGCGATCTTCGTCACGGCGATCGACACCAACCCGCTCGCAGCGGACCCTGCGACGGTCATTGCGACGGACCCGGATGCTTTCCGTCGGGGCCTGACGCTGGTTTCGAAGCTCGTGCGCGGACCCGTGTACGTCTGCACGGCAAGCAACGCGGACATCGAGTGCCGGACCGACGACCCGTTCCGGCACGTGACGTTCGAAGGGCCGCATCCGGCCGGCCTCGTCGGCACGCACATCCACTTCCTGGAGCCCGTCAGCGAGAGCAGGATCGTCTGGCACATCGGATACCAGGACGTCATGGCCGTCGGCAAGCTGTTCGCGACCGGCCGTCTGCCCGTCGAGCGCGTCGTCGCCCTCGCCGGCCCGAAAGTCCGCAATCCGCGCCTGATCCGGACCCGGCTCGGCGCCAGCACGAGCGACCTCATCGCCGGCGAAGTCGAGCGCGGCGACGTGCGCGTCGTCTCGGGTTCGGTCCTGAGCGGCCACCGCGCCGCGGGGTGGGCGGCGTTCCTCGGCCGCTACAGCCAGCAGCTGGCGGTGATCCGGGAGGGCAACCCGCGCGAGTTTCTCTCGTTCATCCGGCCCGGTTCCGGCAGGTACTCGTCGACGCGCGCATTCGTCGGGCGTGTTCTCGGCAAGGGATACCGGTTCACGAGTTCCCAGAACGGCAGCGCCCGCGCCATGGTCTCCATCGGCAGCTTCGAGCAGGTCATGCCGCTCGATGTCCTGCCGACCCCGTTGCTCAAGGCCTTGCTCGTCCGCGACACGGACGGTGCGCGCGATCTCGGCTGCCTCGAACTCGACGAAGAGGACCTCGCGCTGTGCTCGTTCGTCTGCAACGGCAAGTACGAGTACGGCCCGCATCTCAGGAAGACGCTTCATGAAATCGAGGTGAACGGCTGATGAGACCGCTGCGCTCGTTCCTCGACAAACTCGAGCCCCTGTTCACGAAGGGCGGCCGCTTCGAGAATTTCCATGCCCTGTTCGAGGCCGTCGACACCTTCTTCTATTCGCCGCCCGACCTCGCACGCGGGTCGCCCCATATCCGCGACGCGCTCGACCTCAAACGCGTCATGATCATCGTCGTGATCGCCGCCACTCCGGCGGCACTCGCGGGCATGTGGAACACGGGCTACCAGGCCAACCTGGCGCTGCAGAGCCTCGGTCTCGCCGGCATCGACGGCTGGCGCGGCGCGTTGCTGCCGCTGCTCGGCGCCGGTTACGACCCGGCCAGCGTCTACGACTGCTTCGTGCACGGCCTGCTCTACTTCCTGCCGATCTACATCGTCACGATGGTCGTGGGCCTCGCTTGGGAGGTCCTGTTCGCCGCCGTGCGCAACCACGAAGTCAACGAAGGTTTCTTCGTCACGGGCTTCCTGTTCGCGCTGATCGTCCCGGCCACGATCCCGCTGTGGCAGGTCGCCGTCGGCATAACGTTCGGCGTCATCATCGGCAAGGAAGTCTTCGGCGGTACCGGCAAGAACTTCCTGAACCCGGCGCTCGTCGCGCGCGCGTTCCTGTATTTCGCGTATCCGGCGCAGATTTCCGGCGATGCGGTCTGGACTCCGGTCGACGGCTTCACGGGCGCCACGGCGCTCGGCGTCAGCGCGATCGAAGGCATGCAGGGTATCTTCGCCACGGGCCTGACCTGGACGCAGGCATTCCTCGGCCAGATGCAGGGTTCGCTCGGTGAAACTTCGGCAGCGGCCTGCCTGATCGGCGCCGCGATCCTCGTGTTCACGCGCATCGCGTCGTGGCGCATCATCGTGGCCGTGTTCGCCGGACTGATCGTACCGACGCTGATCTTCGGCGATCCGGCGAGCGGCAACCCGATGCTGTCGATGCCGTGGCACTGGCACGTCGTGCTCGGCGGCTTCGCGTTCGGTGCGATCTTCATGGCGACGGATCCGGTCAGCGCGTCACAGACCAACGCGGGCAAGTGGGTGTTCGGCCTGCTCATCGGCTTCATGACCTGGCTGATCCGGGTCATCAACCCGGCCTTCCCGGAGGGCATCATGCTCGCGATCCTGTTCGCCAACGTGTTCGCACCGGTCATCGACCACTACGTCGTGCGGGCCAACGTCAAGCGGAGGCTGAGACGCCATGCCCGACAAGCGTGAATTCGACCGCGACAGCATTTCCAATACCCTGGTCGTCGCCATCGGACTGAGCCTCGTTTGCTCGATCGTCGTGTCGAGTGCCGCCATCGTCCTGAAACCCGTGCAGCAGAGAAACGAGGAACTGTTCCGACAGCAGATCATCCTCGACGTCGCAGGGCTCATGGACCCCGGCGGCTACGTCGAGCAGCTGTTTGCCGCG
>JAKSCZ010000305.1 GCA_022360335.1 Pseudomonadota bacterium | reverse complement strand
GACCTCTTCGCCTACGGTCCGGACGGCGTGCGTTTCTACACGCGCCGCAAGACGATCACCCAGCGCTGGCCGTCCGGCGGCGTGCGCGAAAAAGCGCAGTTCTCGTTCCCGGGACGCCAGTAGCGATGCTGCAGCCCCGCGGGCCACAGCGGGGTCGTTCCGGGCTACAATCGCCGTCCCTGCATCCGCCGGAGACAACGATGAAGAAGACGGTCCTGCTGCTGGCCTTCGCGCCGCTCGCACTTGCACAAGAGGCGCCCGGCCCGTTCGCGGCCGTCGAAGTCGCGCCCGGTATCTACCAGATCGGCAACACCAATGAAGGCTTCGCCCTCAACGAGCCCTCGGATTTCGTCGGCGGCGGCGTCGGCCTGCTCGTCGGCGACGAATACGTCGTGATGATCGACGACGTAATCGAGCAGACGGCTCCGGCCCTCGTAGCCAAGGCGGAAGAGATCGCGGGACGGCCGGTCGACTTCGTCATCAACACGCACGCCCACGGCGACCACGTCGGCGGCAACGCCTACGTCAGCGAGAATGGTGCGCTGGTGGTCTCGCACGACCGGCTGCGCGCTCGCATGGCGGGGGACGAGCGGCTCGACACGGGGCCGGGCGCTCTGCCCGTCGTCACGTTCTCCGACCGGATGACGTTTCACGTGAACGGTGAGCAGGCCGTCGCCATCCACGTCCCGAACGCCCACACGGACGGCGATGCGATCATCCACTTCAGGAATGCCAACGTGATTGCGGCGGGCGACCTGAGCTTCCGCGGACTGTTTCCGTTCATCGACCTCGACAGCGGCGGTACGGTCCCCGGTTACCTGGCCGGCATGCAGCGACTCATCGACATGGGCGACGAGGATACGCGCTACCTGACGGGCCACGGCCCGGTCGCCACGCGCGCCGACCTCGAGAAAGATCTCGCGATGCTCAGGGACGCCGAGGCACGCGTAAAAACACTGATAGACAAGGGACTCTCCGAGGAGCAGATTCACGAGGCGAACCCGCTCGCCGGCTACGGCGACGAGTACAGCTGGTTCTTTATTACAACCGAACGCATGACGCAGACGCTCATCCGTTCCCTGACGGAAGACTAAGGCAATACTATGGACAACCGGAAGACCGCCGAATTCGTCGGCCAGATGTGGGACGACTCGATCGTTCCCGAGATCGCGGAGTACATCAAAGTCCCCAACAAATCGCCGCACTTCGATCCCGACTGGGAGGCGAACGGCCACATGGAAACGGCCGTGCAGATGCTCGAGGCCTGGTGCAGGACGCAGCCGATCGGGGACATGACGGTCGAGGTCGTTCGTATCGAAGGCCGCACGCCCGTCCTGTTCATCGACATCCCCGGCCAGTCCGACGACGTCGTGCTGCTGTACGGTCACTACGACAAACAGCCGGAGTTCAGCGGCTGGGACGATGACCTCGACCCCTGGACCCCCGTCATCAAGGACGGCAGGCTCTACGGCCGCGGCGGCGCCGACGACGGGTACGCGACGTTCGGCTCGCTGACCGCCATTCGGGCATTGCAGGAGCAGGGCGTCCCGCACGCCCATTGCGTCGTGATCGTCGAGGGTTGCGAAGAGAGCGGCAGTTTCGACCTTCCCTACTATATCGACCTGCTCGCGGACCGCATCGGCTCACCCGACCTCGTCGTCTGCCTCGACGCCGAATGCGGCAATTACGAGCAATTGTGGTGCACGACCTCGCTGCGCGGCAACCTGACCGGGACGCTGCGCGTCGACGTGCTGACCGAAGGCGTTCACTCCGGCACGGCGAGCGGCGTCGTGCCGTCGAGTTTCCGCACGGTGCGCCAGCTCATCGGCCGTATCGAAGACGAGAATTCGGGACGGATCCTCATCGACAGCCTGCACGCCGAGATTCCGGCCCAGCGACTCGAGCAGGCCGGACTCGCCGCCGCCACGCTCGAAAAGATGGTCTACGAGAAGTTCCCCTGGGCCGTCGACGATCCGCAGCCGAGCGAAGCATACGATGAGCTCATGCTCAACAACACGTGGCGGCCGACGCTCGCCGTCACGGGCCAGGACGGCATGCCGGACCTCGTCAACGCGGGCAACGTGCTGTTGCCGTACACGGTGCTGAAGCTGTCGTTCCGGCTGCCGCCGACGGTGAATGCGGAAGACGCGGCCAGCGCGGTCAAGGAGGCGCTCGAGAAGGATACGCCGCCGCTCGTCAAAGTGGCGTTCGACGCCGACTCGAGCATGGCCGGCTGGGACGCTCCGGAGATCGCGCCCTGGCTCGAGGCGTCGATGCAAAGAGCGTCGAACGCTTTCTTCGGCAAGCCGTCGATGTACATGGGCACGGGCGGCACGATCCCGTTCATGGGCATGCTGGGCGAGCGCTTTCCCGAGGCGCAGTTCCTGATCACCGGGTTGCTCGGACCGAAGTCGAATGCGCACGGGCCGAACGAGTTCCTGCACATCGAGACGGGCAAACGGCTGACCTGCTGCGTGGCAAAGGTCCTGGAGGATCATTTCAATCGTTAGTATGCAGCCGCAGGTGGTCAGCCCGATGCCGACCGGGAGCGGTGCGATCGTCGTGCACCGGATGCTCGAGCGGCTTCTCGATAACTTCCGGGTGATTCCCTATTCACCACGGCTGACGTACTTTCCTCCTGCGCTGAGATGGTGTGTTCCGCGCCCGGACGCCGACATCCTCCACACGACGCCGGACCATGCCCCTATGTTCCGGCGCCGGGGAGTGCCGCTCGTCGTCACATTTCACAACTTCGTTGTCGACGCGTTCATGTCGCAGTACAGCACGCTCGTACAGCGCATACACTACGCCACGGACTCGAGATATTTCCTGCGGCGGTCATTGGAGATCGCCGACCGCGTCACCGCGGTCAGTGCCTTTACGGCGGATCTGATCCGTACCGAATTGAGCTACACGGGCCGCATCGAGGTGATCTCGAACGGTGTCGATACCGATACCTTCCGGCCTTCCGGCAGTACCCGCAACACGAGTAAGCCTCGGGTGCTGTTTGCGGGAAACCCATCGCTGCGTAAAGGCGCACACTGGCTGCCCGAGATGGCACGCCGTTTGAACGCAAGGGCGACCATCGTGTGCACTGTGGCCGGCAGGAGTCCCTGGGCGAAGCGCCTCACGTCCGCCGGCGTGGAAATCACGGAGAAGCTGCCTTTCGCGGCAATGCCGGATATCTATCGCTCCGTCGACGCCTTGTTGCTGCCAACCGTGCGCGAAGGAGACAGCCTGGCCGTGCTGGAAGCCATGAGTTCGGGCCTACCTGTCGTTGCCAGCGACTGCTCCAGCCTTCCGGAACGCGTCGCCCCGGGCCGAGGCGGATATCTGTGCGAGATCGGCGACGTCGACGGTTTCGTCGCGGCGATAGATAAGCTTGCCGACCCGCAGCTGCGGGCGTCGATGGGTAACTTCAATCGAGCCCGCGCCGAAGCCGAGTTCAGCCTTTCGGCCATGGCCCGGCGCTATCGGAGAATCTTCAGCGAGCTCGCGACGCGCCGATCATGCCGGCGATAATCCCGGCGTAGCTGGCGCCGACGGCACGCCAGTTGAAATTCTCGATGGCGTGACGCCGTCCCGCCGCGGCGAGCGTCTGGCGAAGCGTATCGTCGTCAAGCAGTTTCGCAATCTTTTCGGCGAGGTCGGCGCCGTCTGCAGGCTTCGCCATCAGACCGGTCCGGCCGTCCAGAATCGTATCGCGTACGGCCGGCAAATCCGAAGCCACAACAGCGCATCCGCAGCCCTGGGCTTCGACGGCCACAAGCCCCAGGCCCTCCTGGTCTCCGGACGGCGCAACGACGGACGGCATGACGGCAATCTTCGCCGCGCGCAGGTATTGAGGCACATCTGTATTCGGGACGCTGCCGACGAAGGTCATCTTGTCGAGGACGCCGCTGTTTCGTGCCTGGCCAATCAGCGTCTCACGCAACGGTCCGTCACCGACGATTCTGAGGTACAGGTCCGGGAAGCGCCGGGCCAGAATCGACATCGCCGCGACGAGGTGGGTCAACCCCTTCTTGTCCACCAGGCGGCCCACGAACACGAGCCCGTCGCGCACGGCCTCCGGGTCGCCGGGAGTAAATGTCGTGTCGAGATCCACGCCCATCGATTGAACGACGATTCGTTCAGGCACTACGCCGAGGCGGACGCATTCATCGCGCATGGCGCGACTAACGACGCTCACGGCGTCCGCCCGGCGGAGCACCCAGTGCTTGACCGCTTCGAGAAAACGGCCCCGCAGCGCGTACAGGTCACCGCCGTGCGACGTCACCAGGAGCGGCGGAAACCGGCGGCTCAGCCTGCTCAGGAGCGCGGCCACGATACCCTGGGGTATGATCCAGTGCGCGTGTATCGCATCGAAGTCCGACTCCTTTTGCAGCCGTCGTATCGCCAGAAATTGTGCGGCCAGGAAGAACGGCAACAGCAACAATCGCAGCGGGCGGCTACGCGCTCGCGCCAACATCCCGCCGCCGTAAGCGAGGGTTTCGAACGCATCGATACCGTAACGGTAGCGCCGGACGTCGACCTGCAACCCGTCGCGCGCGAGTACTTCCTGCCGCGCAGCTCCGGCGCAATGCGGCGCAAGCACGACCACGTCATAGATTTTCGCGAGTTCGAGGGACAGGTATTGAACGAAGCCCGGTTCGGTATCGCCGGCCCATCGCGGGAACGTCGACGTCGTGACGAGGAGTTTAGGCCTTGCAGTCACAGCCCCGGTCACACGCGTTCGGCAACGAATACGTGCTCCGAGCCGATGCGTCCGATGCCGGCCGTGTGCAGGAACCGCTCGAGTGCGCCGTACACGGTTCGGCCGAATACGGGTTTCCCGCGACAGGACGGCAGGACCCGGTAGCCGGACCACTTGCGGACCCTGAATCCCGATTCCTCGAGCATACGGGTTACCTCGCCGCGTGACAGGTGATTGAGTTTCGTCCCGAACAATGCGTTCGAGATTAACGTGGCGATGCCGCGGAAGCTGAACCGGTTCATGTGATTGTTGCCGACGAGAACTGCACCCGCGGGCATGTGCTGCGCCAGCCACGCGAGCACGTCCATGCTCAGCGAGCGCTCGGCATTCAGAATGAAGCGAAAGATGGTTACGAAATCGAACTCGCCGGCCGCTGCTCCCCGGTCCCGGGTGATGTCGGCGCAGATGAAGTCTGCAGCCGGCACGCGATGCCGTGCGACGGCCAGCATGTCTTCGGAAATATCGACACCCAGGCTGTCGGAGAAATACGGCTGTCCGACTTTCAGCACCCGACCGGTGCCGCAAGCAAAGTCCAGGTAACGGCAACCGCCACCGGATGCGCATGCCTTCGCTTCGCGAGCGACGAGACCCTTGATGAACGTGTCCCAAATCAGCGCATCGACCTTGCTGGCATGCGTAGCATCGTATTGCAAACCACGATTTTCGCCTACGTGACTGTCTCTGTATGAAGCCATTCAACCGAAGCCCTTTGCTGCAGCGTCTGCCATCACTCTCCTGCTCAGCAAAAGCTTGACCCGGCCGACCAGTGCGTTGACGCGCACAGGATAGGTGGAGATGTACTTCGTAGCAATCGCACGGCTCAGCCGAAGTACGCAGCCTCTTACGGCCGTCGCGTCGAACTCCGAGAGATAGCTATCGAGCAAGAGGTCGCCGAGTTCGAGGCGGCGTTCGACGTCCAGCCTCAGCAATTGCATCAGCTTGACACTAACCAGGAAGCTCATGTGCATAGTTGCCAGGTCGGCCACTCCGCTGGCGAGATCGAAGCGTTCTCTGCCGAACAACCACGGCGACTGTATCGGATCGATCAGCACCAGATCGTGGTTGGTATCGACGAGCACGTTACCGTGCCAGCAATCGCCGTGGAAAAAACCGACGGGGACGCGCGCGTCGATTGCGGCGGTCTCGCTCGCGTCGATTCCGAACTCTTCCAGGGGAAGTATCTTCCCGAACCCGGATCGCGCGTCGTGCGGCAGCCCTGCAGTGCCTTCATGCACGCCGGCCAGCGCCTTGCCTACTCTCCACACCGCATCGTCGAGTTTCTCGCCCCGCAGGCTCATCAGCGGCGACAGCTTGCCGAGCCATTCGTACCAGATTCGCTGCTCCTCGAACTCCGCGCGCAGCGGCTTCGCCGTGCGAACCCGCGGCAGGTTGCTGGTGAGTCGATCGAATGCCCGCACCTGCTGCCAGTCCCGCCTCACCGAAGGTCCGTGGAACTTGAGAAACTCGTCATCGTATCGACGCAGAATCTTGTTCAATCGTCCGGCTCCGGTAACAGGGGATCCGAGAAAGCCACGATGGCCACGAAACCGACGGCCAGCAGAGTCTCGGTGAGCATGAGCACCCAGGCCGCGCCCTGCCACCCGAAGTGAGCGATCATGAGCAGGTTCAGGATGACGGACAGCGCCGCGACCGCCCATTGAATCGCCAGCCTGAGCCGAAAGCGGCCCATCGCCGCTACCGCCTGCTCGCCGACTATGCGGCAGCTCGCCGGGACGACCAGCAGCGAGAGCGGCAGCAGACCGACCGCAAGCGCACGAAACTCCTCGCCGAGTGCCAGCGCGGCGACGTCCGGCAGATAGAACCAGAGGAACACACCGACGACGAGCCCGTACACGACGGCAACGCCGCATACGACAAGCGAGCGCCGGCGAAGTTGTCGACCGCCGACGTGGCTGCCAAGCCTGAAGAACGAGGTGACGACGACGTTCACGAGGCTGATTACGGGCGCAACGGCAAGTGACACGATCCGATGCGCGGCACCGTAGACGCCAGCCCCGAGGGCGCCCGCGATTCCGAGTACCAGGGACTTGTCGAATTCCGTGCTGAGACGCATGGACGTGATACCCGCGGCGAAATACAACCCATCGCGCAGCGGGGGCGCCGTGCCGGCCCGATCCGCCATGGAGAGGCCCTGCCGCCTGCGCAGGAACGCGACCGCGACGACCAGGGCGAGCACAGCGGCAACGAGGTTGGCCCAGCCCCACTGCGTCGCCGAAATCCGGGATGCGAGGAGAGCGACCATCCCGAGCACCATCAGCCTGGACACCGAAATCGTAAGACGAGTCAGACCCATTTCGCCGAACCGGTCATTGCCCTGGAAGATCTTGGCGATGAGTTCGACTGCGCGCAGAAACACCAGCTCCGCAGTCAGGACCAGTAGCACCAGTTCCACGACCGACGAATCCCTCGTCCAGAGCCAGGCTGCCGTCGATACCGCAATGACCATCGGAACCGACGTCCGGACGATCAGCGAGATCCCACGCCGGAAATGCGCACCGGAACCCCTCCCGGCGCGTGAGATCGTGCGCAGGGCAACGAAGTCGTAACCCAGTCCGCCCCACGGTCCGAGTACGAGGGACACCGCCACGACGGCAGCCACCGAACCGAATCCGTCGGCCCCGAGGAGCCGCGCGCTCAGCATCAGCGCCAGCGCCTGGCAGACCAGCCGGATTCCGACGATGGCCGTCGTCGAAACGGTCGTACTCGCTACGCGTTCGAGGTCGAGCCGCGTGTCCTGTTCGGCGCCGCTCATCAACTCCACCTAGTCGGTACGGAGAACCAGATTGCCATCGGTATCGACGACGAAGCGCGTCGGCCCGAGCGGCGCCTCGCCCGTAACAGCGGGCATGGCCACGTCACCGCCACCCCAGGTCCCTGCGTATGCAGCCACGCGACTCGCAGTGCTGCGCCCGCGTACTACGATGAGCGGGCGCCTGCCGCCCCAGAGTTTCGCGCCTTGCACGAACCGGTAGAAGCGCAGCCCCAGGACGACGCCGCGCAGGACCCGCAGGACGATGCCGTGCGTGTCGTCGAGCAGGTTGACCGGGTTCTCCTGGTCAACACACGCATACCATACGGTTTCGTGCCGGTTCTCGCTGGTGTCGCCGACGATCCGAGGCAGCGGCTTCCCGAGCTGCGCGCGACTGCCGACAACGTTAATGACGTGGCGCATGTCAGGATTTGCTGTAGGTCAGCGCCGTAATTTGCTCGGACACCAGGCCGATCAGGAAGACGATGACGGACGCACTGAGCAGCAACATGCTCATGTTCGTGAAGCGCCCCACGGTCAGATATGTATAGGCATACCATGCGGCGCCGGTCGCAAAGAAGGCCGCACTGAGCGGCAGGAATATCTTGAGCGGCGAATACAGCGTCGCGATCTTGAAGATGATGGCAAAGAAGCGCACACCGTCGCGAATCGGCCGGATGTGGCTTTTGCCGACGCGCTTCGCGGCCGGGATCGGCTCGAAGCATATCGGGTAACCCGAACGCAGGAAAGCCATTGTGACCGTCGTCGGATAGGAAAATCCGTTCGGCAGCAGGTACAGGAACCTGATGAAAAGTGCCGCACGCACAACGCGGAAACCGGACGTCAGATCGGGAATGCGGCGGCTCGCCAGCAGCGACGCGACGACATTGTATATACCGTTCGCCCACAGCCTCCCCAGGTTGGCATGCGAGCGCGAACAGCGCGCGCCGATCGCCATGTCGTAGCCCTCG
>JAKSCZ010000048.1 GCA_022360335.1 Pseudomonadota bacterium | reverse complement strand
GGGTCGGTGTGCGACACGCTGTAGAGTTTCTGGTAGCGGCCCGAGTTCAGCTCGAGCGCGACGCGATTGCCGGTGCCGAGGAAGTTCGTGTGAACGATGCTGCCGTTCAGCATCACCTTCTGCGCCTCGGAGTAGCCCACACCGCCCGAAAACTGACCCGGCATGCGGTACTCGATGTCGAAATCGACGTCGACGAGATCGGGACTGCCCGGCACCGGCGTGTTGTCGACTTCGACTTTCTCGACGAACGGCAGGCGCTGGAGCCGGATCTTCGAGCGATCGACGAGCCGATTCGAGAGGTACGAACTTTCCATCTGCCGCATCTCGCGGCGAAACACCTCGTCGTCGACCTGGCTCACTCCGTTGAAGTTGATATTGCGAACGTAAACGCGGCTTTGCGGATTGACGTAGAAGGTAATCGACGCATCGCGCGTCTCGTGATCGAGCTCGGGCACCGGCTCGATCTCCGCATTCGCATAGCCTTCCTCGCCGAGTCGGAATTTCATCAGATCCGCAGTCTGCGTCAGCAGGTTCAGGTTGAAGACGGATCCGGGCTGGGCCAGGATCAGGCCGCGAAGATAGGCCTCGTCGATCACCATCTCGCCGACCAGCTTGACCTCCGATATCCTGTAGACGTCGCCTTCGTCGATATTGATCGTGACGAAAATGTCCTTCTTGTTCGGCGATATGGCGACCTGTGTCGACTCGATTTCGAAATCGGCGTAACCGCGATCCATGTAGAACGAACGCAGGATCTCGAGGTCGCCTTCGAGCGACTCCTTCGCATAACGGTCGTCCTGGCGAATCCAGGATAACCAGTTCGCCGTATCGAGTGTGAAGTCGGAGCGAATGTTCTTCTCGGCGAAGGCTTTGTTGCCCACGATGTTGACCTGGCGAATCTTCGCACGATCGCCTTCTTTCACGTTGACCTGGATACGCACCGTATTGTTCGGGCGCTGCTGGATGTCGGAATCGATGACGACGCCGTACTTGCCGCGGTCGAAATACTGATCGCGCAGGAACATCTCGACTTCATCGAGCACCGAGCGATCGAACGTGCGGCCGCGCGCAAGTCCGACGCTGCGTAACGACGACATCAGGTCCTCTGTCTTGATGTCCTTGTTGCCCTCGATCTCGAAGCTCTCGATCGACGGGCGTTCCTTCACGACGATGACGAGCGTATCCCCGTCGCGGCGCATCTCGATGTCGTCGAAGAGGTCCTGGCCGTACAGCGCCCGGATGGCCTCGCCGATACGGACCCGGTCGATCGTATCGCCGATGTTGATCGGCAGGTAATTGAACACGGTACCTTCCGAGATACGCTGCAATCCTTCCACACGCATGTCCCTGACGACGAATTCGTCTGCCGCGATGGAAGTCAGCGGCAACGTCGCCAGTAACCCCAGTATCGTGTGTTTCATCCGCAAAGTACTCCGCCTGCCCCGCTCAGCCGAGGATTCTCGCAATGTCGTTGTAGAACGCGAAGCTCATCAGCAGGAGCAGCGCGAATATGCCGATTTGTTGCCCGATGATCTGCGCCCGGTCGGTCAGCGGGCTGCCCTTTACCGCCTCGGCCAACTGGTACACGATCTGCCCGCCGTCGAGAACCGGTATCGGCAGCAGGTTGAGGACCCCGAGACTGATGCTGATGATCGCGAGGAAACCCAGGAAGTAGCTCAAACCGCGCTCCGCCGACTCCCCGGCGAACTGGGCGATGTTGATCGGCCCGCTGATGTTCCTGAAGGAGACGTCTCCGGTCACCATGCGCCCGAGCATGCGCACCGTGAACAGCGTCGAGGTCCAGGTCTTGGCCACTGCGGCGTTCAGCGATCCCGTCAACGAGTACGTGCGCAGGAAGTAGTAATCGGCCGACGTCTCCGGCAGACCGATGCCGATGATCCCGCGGCGGTTCTCGCCGCTCCCTTCTTCGTCGAGCGTGAGCGTCACGGTCGACGCGTAGCCCCGGCGAACGTACTCGACGTCCACGGTTTCGCCGGGCCTGTCCCGCACCGCGGCGAGCAAGGCATTCCATGTGGGAGTCGGCTCACCGTCGACGGCCGTGATGCGATCGCCCGTCCGGATACCCGCTCCTTCCGCAGGCGCCCCGGCCGTCAGCGAACCGACCGCCGCCGGCGGTTGCCAGATCGAGAAACCCAGCCCGTCGAACAGAACGCCCGGTTCGGTCAGTCTCGACGCGTCCCCGCCGACATCGAGTACGGCCCGCCGGTGCCCGCCGCCCTCGTGCTCGAGTTCCAGCGGCACCTTGCCGGTCGCCACCATCGAATCGAGAATCGCGACCAGCGCCGATTCCCAGTCGTCGACGGGCTCTCCGCCGACCTCGACGATCCTGTCGCCGAACCTCAGGCCGGCGCGATCCGCATACGAGTCCGGTACCACCTCGCCGATGGCGGGTTTGAGTACCATCACGCCGGGCATGAAAAGCACCCAGTACGCGAGAATCGCAAACAGGAAATTGAAGAAAGGGCCGGCCAGCAATACCGCAATGCGCCAGGGAATCGGGCGATGGTTGAAAGCACGCCCCTCGTCTTCGGGAGCGACCGGACCTTCCCGCGAATCGAGAAAGCGGACGTAGCCCCCGAGCGGGATCGCCGCGATGCAGTACTCGGTGTCGTCCCTGCCGGAACGACGCGACCAGATCGGCCTGCCGAAGCCGATGGAGAACCGCAGCACCTTCATGCCGGCCCAGCGGCCGACGATGTAGTGCCCATACTCATGTACCGCAACCAGCACGCTGATCGCGACAAGGAAAGACAGCAGGTTGATCAGCACACTACCCATAGACAGCATCGTTTCCTAGTTGACTGATC
>JAKSCZ010000572.1 GCA_022360335.1 Pseudomonadota bacterium | reverse complement strand
TTCAGTGGCGGAATCCATGAAAGCGCCTTATCGCGGCCGCCACCCCAATGTGCTATAAATAGCGGACCGAAGAGGTGCGCTTACACCTCTCCGGCCCTAACCACCGCTAGCAACGGCACTGCTAACAATGGCTTACGATATGCTATCAGAGCAAAACGCGATTGCCCTTCTTGGGCGTCGTGTTTTTTTGGGCCTGCGCTGGCCTCAATCCGAGGACCAGAACCATGACTACGACCAATATTGCATTTCTCGATCAACCGGCGACTTATCGCGTGGCAGAAGAGCCGGGCGCCTGGGATGCCGATTCACCGGATGACGCCCGGCACCTCCACGACGCCGAAGGCCTCATCGGTGAGGCCCTGAACCTCGCCGGACTCCTGTTGGCAGCGCTCACCGATGACGGCGACCGCCGCGCCATGCAGGTGCACACGGCGGTCGGGATCATCGAAAAGAAGCTGGCGAAGGCCTGCCGCAAGATCGACCGCTACGAGATGCGGCACGAATAAACGCCGTTACCGCGTATTCGCTATTTCAGGTCGCGTCGACGCTGAAATTCTCGCGTGATGTAATCATGCATCCATGAAGATCGAAGACGGCAACGGCGACGAGATCCGCGCATTTGACGACTGGGCGAAGCTCTACGACACGCCGCAGCATTCGCACCAATGGAAAGAGCATCGCAGCGCGTATTCGATGGCCGATTTCATCATGCGTCGCAACGGCGCCGAGCAACTGCAAAGCCGGGTTGCTGCCGCTCTCGGTCAGGACGTCGACTTCGAACGCGCTGTCCCCGAGTTCGAACAACGCTTCGACAGCTTCGGGCGTGGCCGCGTCCACGATCTCGGCGTGTTCGGCAAGGTGGGTGACGGAAGGAGCCTGTTCGTCGGCGTCGAAGCGAAAGTCGACGAGTCATTCGGGCCAACGGTTCGCGATGCCTATCTCCAGTCGAAGGCAAGCCAGATAATCGGCACGTCGACCAATGCGCCGGAACGGATCGAACAATTACTCGCGCTGCACTTCAGCGAGCCCGATAGGTCCATGTTCGATGTTCGTTACCAGCTGCTCTACGCGACGGCCGGTACGGTCGCCGCAGGTGCGGACATCTCGGTGCTCTACGTCGTGGTGTTCAAGACGCCGCCGTGTTTTTCTGCCTCCGAAACTGCTTCGGCGTCATCCCCGCGTGTTTCTTGAACGTACGCGTGAACGCCAGCTCCGACTCGTAACCGCTGCGACTGGAAATCTCGTACACAGGGAGCTGGGTCGTTGTCAGCAGGTCCCTGGCTTTTTGC
>JAKSCZ010000252.1 GCA_022360335.1 Pseudomonadota bacterium | reverse complement strand
GGCGGCGACGGCAGCGTCGGTCCGAACGTCCCGACGTCATGCAGCAACGACGGCCAGAAACAGTTCGTTCTGGACAACCTGTATGCCTGGTACCTGTGGAACGACATGCTGCCGGTGGGCATCGATATCGATGACTACGCATCACCGGAGCAACTCATCGCAGAGGTTACCGAGACCTACGGCCCACAAAAACCCGATGGAACGCCGGTTGATCGTTTCAGCTTCATCCGGTCCGCCGAGTCGGATCAGCAGTTCCTCGACGAGGGCAAATATGAGGGCTTCGGCTTCCGCTGGCGCTTCGAGGGTGCGGACCTGCGCATCGTCAGCGTGTACGCGGACAGTCCGGCCGGCATCGGCGGACTGCAGCGGGGGCAGACTGTCGTTTCGCTGAACGGCCGTACCGTTGCCGACGTCGACGGGAACGAAGGCGTGTCCGCTTTCTTCGACGACAACGACACAGTGACCTTCGTCGTCGAGGACGTCGCCGGCGGAGCGCTGCCATCGATGCAGATCACGAAGGGTACTGTGACGATCGACCCGATTCCGCTGGTCCGGGTCATCGACATCGGTCCGGGCGTGCCGCCCGTCGGCTATATGCAATTCGAGACATTTATCCGCACGGCGCATGACGGAGTCGGAGACCGGGATTTCGACGAGGTTTTTGCCCAGTTCATCGCGGCCGGCGTCAAAGACGTCGTGATCGACCTTCGTTACAACAGCGGTGGCCTGGTGAGCACGACCGAGTTGCTCGGCGATTACCTGGGTGGTTTCGCCAACGACGGACTCGTGTTCTCGAACACCGAGTTCAACGCCGACCGCGCGGCCGCGAACACCTCCTCGGCGTTCTTCGCGCGTCTCGGCAACTCGATCGACCTGACGCGCGTGATCGTCATTGCCACGCGCAGTTCCGCATCGGCAAGCGAACTCATAACGAACTCGATGATTCCCTATGCCGACGTCTGGATCGTCGGCGACAACACGTTCGGCAAGCCCGTCGGCCAGATCGCTCTGGAGTTCTGCGAGAAGATCATGCGTCCGACCTCGTTCAGGACGACGAATGCGAATGGCGACGGCGACTATTTCGACGGTCTTCCCGTCGACTGCGCGGCGACCGACGATCTCGATGTTCCGATCGGCGACGACCTCGACCCGAACGTCCAGGCCGCGGTGACGGTATCGCAGACGGGCGCGTGCCCGGTGATCTTGTTGCCGCCGGGCGCTCAGCAGGCTGCGACGATCCGGCCCGAGATCCGGCTGCCGGAATTGACCGGGCCGCCTGAGCGTGAGTACGCCGGGTCCTTCTGAGTTACCAACCGGTCGAACGTCCGCCGTCGGGGGAGTTTAGGGACAGTTACCTTATCTCTGTGCGTCTAGCGACGCACAGAGAGATAAGGTAACTGTCCCTAAACTACCAGCCGATCGAGCGGCCACCGTCGACGGCGATGATCTGGCCCGTGACGTAGCCCGCGTCGCGCAGCAGGTAGAGCACGCAGCCCGCGACGTCCTCGGGCCGTCCCGGGCGCCCGAGCGGCACCTGCCGGAGGATCGATTCCCGGGCGGTCTCGCTCATGCCGTCTTCGGGCCACAGGATGGCTCCCGGTGAGACGCCGTTGACGCGAACCTCGGGCGCGAGGTCCTTCGCGAGCGAACGTGTCAGCATGGCGAGCGCGGCCTTCGCCGGGCCGTAGACCGCGTGATTGCGTAACGGCCGCCGTGCATGAATGTCGACGATGTTGACGATCGAGCCGCGCACGGCTTTCAGATGAGGCTCCGCTTCCTGTGACAGGAACAGCGGCGCCTTGAAGTTGCTGCCGACGAGGTCGTCCCAGTGCCCCGTCGTTATCTCGCCCACGGGGGTCGGGTAGAACGTCGACGCGTTGTTGACGAGGCCGTCGAGGCGGCCGCCCCAGGCAACGACGTCGTCGATCAGACGCCGGACGTCGGACCCGTCGAGGAGATCTGCCTGCAATGCTGCGGCGGAGTCCGGGCGACGTCCGTTCAATGTGTGGACCAGTCCCTCGGCCTCGTCGGCCGATCCACGGTAATGTACGGCAAGGCGTGCGCCGTGATCGTGCAGGCATGCCACAATGGCTGCGCCGATACGACGGGCGGCCCCCGTCACGAGGACGACCCTGTTGTCGAGATTTGCCGTGGACATTTCGCGATATTGACATGCGAGCGGACCGGACGTCACCACTGCCCGAGCCCGATGCCGCCAGCGCCGCTCACAGCGAATGCGTCGCCGGGTACATCCGGCAGCGTATCGACGAGGGCGGCGGGAGCATCTCGTTTGCCGAATTCATGCACCACGCGCTCTACGCGCCGGGTCTCGGCTACTACACGGCGGGCTCGGCCAAATTCGGGGACGCCGGCGATTTCGTCACGGCGCCCGAGATCTCGCCGCTGTTCGGCCGCGTACTCGC
>JAKSCZ010000151.1 GCA_022360335.1 Pseudomonadota bacterium | reverse complement strand
TACCTGGAATCGATGAAAGAGGATGGCCTGAAGCAGATGACAAAGGCTGGCTGGCTTTACGCTCAACTTTGTAATGGCCACGGAGTACCGAGCGAACTACAGTTTTAACGGCAGAGGGCAGGCAAAGAATGTCCTCTGCCGACACCTCCCCCTCAATCGCATCAATACCTGCCTGAATTGCCTCTTTGGATAGGCCATTAACAAGCCGATCTATATCTGACTGAGTAAGTGGGTTTGTCATGTATATAATCGTCAAAAAAAAAGCGGCTTCTTTCGAAACCGCTTTTTCCAAACCTACGTTAGCACGTGGTCCTGACCCCCTGATTCCCCCGCCATTCGTACCTGAAGGTGTTTTTGGCTGTAACGCTTCTCATCTGTTGCGATAAGACTACGTTTTCTCAAGGGGAAGTTCTCAGAAATATCGCCTAATGTCAATCCTTTAGGGATGGTCTAATTGCCATGTCGCAGGTGTCGTCGTTTTTGTTGCTAAAACGCAACGAACCGGGCGGGCGGGCTTTTCCTGCAAAATCAAGACCTAACGCGCTTTCCCTGCGGATTCGTCCAGTACCGGGTTCCTGAGCACGCCGATGCCCGGAATGTCCACTTCGACGACGTCGCCGTCGCGCAGCCAGACCGGCGGCCGGCGGGCCGCGCCCACGCCTCCCGGGGTACCGGTCGCGATCACGTCTCCGGCCTCGAGCGCGGCGAAGGTGGAGCAATACTCGATGAGGTACGGAATGTCGAAAACGAGGTCGGCAAGCCTGCCCCGCTGCATCAGCTCGCCGTTGACGCGCGTCGTCAGTTCGAGTGTCGCCGGGTCCGGGATTTCGGCCGCCGGCGTCACGGGCCCGATAGCCCCGCTGCGCTCGAAGGTCTTGCCGGCCGTGAACTGCGAGGTATGGCCCTGCCAGTCCCGCACGGATCCGTCCATGAAACAGCAATAGCCCCCGACGTAGTCGAGGGCCCGTTCCCGCCTCACGTGCCGCGCGGGCTTGCCGATGACGACCGCCAGCTCGCCTTCGAAGTCGAATTGCGCCGACACCCGCGGGCGCATCACGGGCTCGCCGTTCGCCACGAGACTCGACGGATACCGGGCGAACAGGACCGGATAGTCGGGCACCTCACGACCCATTTCTTCGATGTGCGGCCGATAGTTGACGCCCACGCACAGGACTCTCGAATTGGCGCCTGCTTTCGTCATGGCCCGGATGGTATCGTTTGCCGATCGACAAAACGAGCGGGGAAGGTCATTGATCGCGCGATTCGCTATTCCACTCCTGCTGTTCGGTTCCGCATCGGCCTGGGCGGGGAC
>JAKSCZ010000183.1 GCA_022360335.1 Pseudomonadota bacterium | reverse complement strand
GGGTAAGGGCATTCGCTTTGCCGAGGGTAACGTACGTGCAATGGGCCGTACCGCTGCTGGCGTGCGGGGTATTCGTATCGGTGCCGATGACCGGGTTATTTCATTGATCGCGCTTGATTCTGAGGAAGATGTCATTCTGTTTGCCACCGAAAATGGATACGGCAAGCGCACCCGTGCCGGGGATTTCACCCTCCAGGGGCGCGGTGGCCAGGGCGTCATCTCGATCCAGACGACCGAGCGCAACGGCAGGACGGTCGGTGCGATCCTGGTCGGCGACGACGACGAGATCATGCTGATCAGCTCGAACGGCACGCTCGTCCGCACCGGCGTCGGGGACATCTCGGTCATGGGCCGCAACACCCAGGGCGTGCGCCTGATCCGTGTCGAGAGCGGGCAACGGCTGGTGGGACTTGCACGTATCGAGTCGATCGAGGACGGGGAATAATTTCGGCTGCAAGTAGTGCAATAGCGCCGGCAAATCGTAACAATACGCGCCCTAGGATCCGTTCGAACCGCCTCCAGCTACCAGGAATCCCAGCGTCATGTCGCGCGTCTACAATTTCAGTGCCGGCCCGGCCGCGTTGCCGCTCGAAGTGCTCGAAACCGTCCGCAACGACATCCCCGACTGGCTCGGCACGGGCATGTCGGTCATGGAGGTCAGCCACCGGGGCCCGGACTTCGCCGAACTCGCGGCGCGCTGCGAGGCGAACCTGCGCGAACTCCTGAAGGTGCCGGACGACTACAGCGTCCTGTTCACGCAGGGCGGCGCGACGATGCAGATGGCGATGGCGCCCCTGAACCTGAGTTCGGCGGACGATACGGCCGACTACGTGATCACGGGCAGCTGGGGCAAGAAGGCCGCGGCGGAGGCCGGCAAATTCTGCCGCGTCAACGTCGCGGGGGATGCCGCCGACCGCAACTACACGTACATCCCGGACGAGGCGTCCTGGCGACGCACGGACGCTGCGGCGTACCTGCATATCACACCGAACGAGACGATCGCCGGCGTCGAATTCGACTTCGTTCCGGGCGGCGATGCGCCGATCGTCGCCGATATGTCGAGCAATATTCTCTCGCGGCCCGTCGACGTCGGCGACTACGGCGTCATCTACGCCGGCGCGCAGAAGAACATCGGCCCGGCGGGCATCACGCTGGTGCTGGTCCGCAACGACCTGCTGGATCGGGTGCGTCCCGGTAACGCCCACCTGATGACCTGGAAGTCGTACGCGGAGTCGGACTCGATGACCAACACGCCGCCGACCTTCGCGTGGTACGTTGCGGACCTCGTTTTCGACTGGCTGAAAAGGCAGGGCGGCGTCGAGGGAATCGCCGAGATCAACGGACGCAAGTCGCGCAGGCTGTACGAGGCGATCGACGCGTCGGGCTTCTACTCGAACCCGGTCGACGTCGCCTGCCGCTCGCGCATGAACGTGCCCTTCGTGCTGGCCGATGCCCGGCTCGACAAGACCTTTCTCGAGGAATCCGCCGCGGCGGGCCTCGCCAACCTGAAAGGACACCGGTCGGTCGGCGGCATGCGCGCCTCGATTTACAATGCGGTCCCGGAGGAGGCCGTCGACGCGCTGATCGCGTTCATGGCCGAGTTCGAAACCAAATACGGGTAGGAGCGGCTTTAGCCGCGAACAGCCGCCCATCGGGCCAGTAGGAGCGGCTCTAGCCGCGAACAGCCGCGAACGGACAGATAGGCATCCAATGTACAAAATACTCACCCTGAACAATATCGCCGTCGAAGGATTGCGGCACCTGCCGCGCGAACGCTACGAAGTCGCGTCCGAAATGGCACATCCCGATGCGATCCTGGTCCGGTCGGCCAACATGCACGACATGGACATACCGGACACCGTCGCCTGCGTGGGCCGGGCCGGCGCCGGTACCAACAACATTCCGTGCGACGATCTCGCACACCGCGGCATTCCGGTATTCAACGCGCCGGGCGCGAACGCCAATGCCGTCAAGGAGCTGGCGATTGCCGGCCTGTTCCTCGGCGCGCGCAACGTCGCCAACGCCGCCGAGTACGTCGCGACGCTCCGCGAGACGGGCGAAGCGCTCAAAAAGGCCGTCGAAGCGGGCAAGAAACAGTTCGTCGGATTCGAGCTTCCGGGCAAGACGCTCGGTGTGATCGGGCTGGGCGCCATCGGCGTCGAGGTTGCGAACGCGGCGCTCAACCTCGGTATGAAAGTCGTCGGCTACGACCCCGCAATCACGGTGCGCAACGCCTGGCAGCTGTCGTCGGGCGTCGAACAGGAAGAGACGCTCGACCAGCTCTTCCGGCACGCCGACTTCGTGAGCTGCCACGTGCCCCTGATCGACGCGACGCGCAGGATGGTCGATGCCGATCGCATCGCACTGATGAACGAAGGCTCCGTCCTGATCAACTTCGCCCGCGGCGGCGTCGTGGACGACGCCGCCGCGATGGCGGCGCTCGACAGCGGCAAGTTGCACGCTTACGTGACGGACTTTCCGACGCCGGAACTGATCGCGCACCCCAGGGCCGTGGCGTTGCCGCATCTCGGCGCCTCGACGGGCGAGGCCGAGGAGAACTGCGCGATCATGGTGGCGGAGAACGTCAAGGACTACCTGGAAAACGGCAATATCCGGTTTTCGGTCAATTATCCCGCGGCGCGCCTGCCGCGGCTCGACGCCTGGCGCATCACGGTGGCCAATGCCAACGTGCCCAACATGGTCGGTCAGATTTCGACCTGCATCGCCGAGGCCGGACTGAACATCGAGGACCTGCTCAACAAGTCGATCGGCGATCTCGCCTATACGATCGTCGACGTCAATGCGGACCCCAGCGAGGACTTGCTCGCGAGGCTGCGGTCGATCGACGGCGTGCTGGCGTTGCGAAATCTCGGCAAGCCTGTAACCTGACGAATCCCTTCGTTTTTTTGCGGTTAACCATGGCAGGTAAGGACAGGAATAGCGACATGCCGGACCTGGCGGAGATACGGCGGCGGATCAACGCGATCGACCGGCGCCTGCAGGAACTGATCGACGAGCGCGCACGGATCGCGCAGCAGGTGGCCGTCGCGAAAGGCGAAACGGGATCGGCCGTCGACTACTTCCGGCCGGAACGCGAAGCCGAGGTCCTGCGCGGCGTCCTCGAGCGCAATGCGGACGGCCCGATGCGCGACGAGGAGATGCTGCGGCTCTTTCGGGAGATCATGTCCGCGTGTCTCGCCCAGCAGGAGGCGCTGAAGATCGGCTTCTTAGGTCCGGAGGGCACGTTCACCCAGACGGCCGTCTACAAGCATTTCGGGCACTCGGTCAGGGCGCTGCCGTTCCATACGATCGACGAGGTCTTCCAGGAAGTGGAATGCGGCGCCGCGGATTTCGGGGTCGTTCCGATCGAGAATTCGACCGAGGGCTCGGTGAATCACACACTCGACCTGTTTCTGACCTCGCCGCTCAAGATAGCCGGGGAAATCGAGCTCAGGATCGAGCAGCATCTCATGAGCCGCCGGAAAGGACTCGAGAACATCGAGCGTATCTGCGCGCACGAACAGTCCCTGGCGCAGTGCCGCGGGTGGATTCGCGAGAACGTGCCGCACGTCGAGCTGGTCGGCATGTCGAGCAATGCGGCAGGTGCGCGCCGTGCACGGGACGAGTCCGGGACGGCGGCGATCGGTCCCGGCGTGGCGGCGGACGTCTACGAACTGGAGGTTCTCGTCAATAACATCGAAGACCGCCCGGACAACGCCACGCGTTTCCTCGTCATAGGCCGCGACCTGCTGGCGGCGAGCGGCGACGACAAGACGACCGTCCTGGTGTCGACGGCGGATACGGCCGAAGGCGCGGGCGTCCTGCACAGCCTGCTGAAGCCGTTGGCCGAGCACGGTATCAGCATGACCCGTATCGAATCGCGCCCGTCGCGCCGCCGGAACTGGGACTACGTGTTCTTCATCGACATCGACGGGCACGCGGAGGAATCGCCGATAGCCGAAGCGCTGGCCGAACTCGAAGAGCGAGCGTCGCTGTTCAGGATACTCGGAGCGTATCCGAAGGCAATCGGCTGACGGGCCGATGGACTTCAGGGTCATCCCGTCGCGACTGAGAGACGCCACCGTCACCGTCCCCGGCGACAAATCCATATCGCATCGCGCACTGATGCTCGGCAGCATCGCCGAGGGCCGCACCGAGGTCAGTGGATTCCTGGCCGGCGACGACTGCATGGCGACGGCTGCCGCGATGCGGGCATGCGGCGTGTCGATCGACCGGCCCGGTGAGACGGACGTGGTCATCGAAGGCGTCGGGCTGCGCGGACTGCAGGCGCCCGGCCGGAATCTCGATCTCGGCAATTCCGGGACCGCCATGCGCCTGATGGCGGGTCTGCTCGCAGGTCAGGTCTTCGACAGCGTTCTGACGGGCG
>JAKSCZ010000208.1 GCA_022360335.1 Pseudomonadota bacterium | reverse complement strand
TGTGGTCATTACAAAGTGGCGGCATAGAGACGGGCACTCCACTCAAGAAATGGAGCCTCCGGGAAAGCCGGCGTGGTTCAATATGCGCACAGTACACATGATTACCCACAAGGTACTTTCAGGAGGAACAGCGCGACGGAAAGCTCCTCTTCATTACGAAACTGAACCCCGCACAAATGGCCGACCATTTGCACCCATACCTAAGATGGCTTGACGAGTTCGGGATTCCGGTCACCCCAACGTATGTCATGCACGACCAGGTACTAGAGCAGCTTCTGGAGGACGGCCTCCGCGTCCCGACACTACAATTCCTTCGCTATGCTGAACAGGCTGCATAGCGATGTAGCAATTTGACTTAGGTGCAGTTAGCAAGTTTTCGATCCAGCCAAATTCAAACAACTCAACTCTATTGAGGGGGCGCTGGCAGCGCGAAGTCGTTGGTGGCCTCTGGCACCTAATGCCTGGCACAAGTCTCCGGCCACGAAGCCGAATACTGACGGAGTATGTTGTCTTCTTCTTCCCTACGTTCTTAGTGATTGTCGCCATGTGGACTCGATTCTCATACCAGTCCAAGTTTGAGTCCAATACTATTTACAGGTGTAGGAAAAACGCAGTTTTTTCTAGGACAACCTGAGAGAGGAAGTAAGAAAGCGACCTAAGGCATTGATATCTCTGGTGCCCAGGGCCGGACTCGAACCGGCACGGCCTTTCGGCCAGCGGATTTTAAGTCCGCTGCGTCTACCAATTCCGCCACCCGGGCAAAGAGAAAAATGGAGGCTAGGGTCGGAATCGAACCGGCGTCCACGGCTTTGCAGGCCGCTGCATAACCACTCTGCCACCTAGCCTCGGTGTGCGATTGGCGTAGCTGAAGATACTACACCGGCGAGCAGGCGCGCAGTATACATTCGAATACCGCTATTGCATACGGAAAGGGCCGCCCGGAGGCGGCCCCGATTCGAAACGGCGTATCGCCCGGTCAGAACTTCCAGCCCAGGGTCAGGCTGTAAACCATCGGGTCGATCTTGACGTCGAAGGACAGGTCCGCTTCCGGGACCGTCGCCGTCGTCTCGATGTCGATGTAACGAACGTCGACGTTCAGGAACATGCGGTCGGAGAGGTCCAGGTCAGCGCCCAGTTGCAGCGCCAGTCCGAACGACTCGTCCAGGTCGAGGCTCGTCCCGGCGAGCGCACCGGTCGTTTCCTCGTCGAAGAACTGCGTGTAGTTGAGGCCGGCACCGGCGTAGGGGCGGAACGTCCCGTCGGTCATGAAATGGTATTGCAGGCTGAAGGTCGGCGGCAGATGCTTCGTTTCGCCCGCTTTCGAGCCGTCGGCTACCAGATCGATGTCGTGCGAAAACGGCGTCGCCGCCAGGATTTCGAAACCGATGTTGGGTGTCAGGAAATAGGTGCCGTTGAAAACCAGTGCCGCGCCGTCGTCGACCGAAACGATCTCGCTGTTGTTCGATTTCGGATCGACCGCGCCGACGCCGACACGCAGCAGCCAGTCGCCCTTCTCGTAGGCTGCCGCCGGCATCGAGACCAGCGCAAGGCCGGCGAAAACCATCAGTAACCTGAATAACTTGCTCATCAAACGCTCCTCCGCTAGGACAGTTAAGATCGGGAGCATGAGAACATTGGACGGCCCTTGCCGCTATGCGTGATTTCGGCATCGCATTGCGTTAAATGCGGATAGGAACTGCATCGTCGTCCGGGCACGTTCGGGTAGTCTGGGACATAGCAGTCGGGCAGTTTCCGGCATTCGGGCCAGTTCCTGGGCCTGGCGAACTCGCCGATCCCGGCTTCGTCCCGGCAACACTTCGGCTTCGACCTGACCCACACGTCCGTCCGCATTTGTGCATCTACGGTCTTTTTGTCGCTTGTCAGGATCGGAATTCCGATTAGTCTTGAATTTTTGGACTTGGCCAGCCAATCATCCAAGAATATAAAAAACAAAGATTTACGCGCGGCCACCAACTATTTTTTGCACGTTTTGCCGGTTTCGTCCGTTATTTATATAGAGGGGCCATGAGCGACGACCCCGAAATCAGGGCATGCACGACGGCGATCTTTCGATAGCCACGGTCAGCCACCGACTGGAAGGCCTAAAGACCGTCATATCGCAGTATGCTCGTTTGGGAATCTGGAGCGGGAAACCGGGTTCGAACCGGCGACCTCAACCTTGGCAAGGTTGCGCTCTACCAACTGAGCTATTCCCGCAATCATTCAACTTCACACCGTGGCGAAACAGGTGCGAAATCGAGGCGCTTATTCTATTGACTGAAATTCGACTGTC
>JAKSCZ010000630.1 GCA_022360335.1 Pseudomonadota bacterium | reverse complement strand
GTCCGCACGCGCAGGCAAGCCGGCACGGCCGGCCCTCGCCGTATTTCACGACCGGCGCGATAAGGGGCATACTCTGAGGAGGTACAAGGAGCAGGACGATGATCGAACAGCCCGATGTCGACCGCGACGAACTGCCGTTCGCTGCGCCGTGCCGCAAGCTCTCGCCCTGGGCCCCGGTCCGCTGGGTGCGGCTCGGTATCCGCGATCTCGTGCAGGCACCGCGACACAGTATGGCCTACGGCCTGACCGTGGCGCTCCTCATGAGCTTCGTCAGCCTGCTCGCGTGGTTCAAGGGCGGTCAGTGGATCCTGTACGCCATACTCGGCGGCTTCGTGTTTCTCGCACCGTTAACCTGTATCGGTCTGTACGCGATCAGCGCTCAGCTGGAACGCGGCCAGCGGCCGCTCATGATTCGCAGCGCCCGCGCGGCATGGCGGCGACACTTCGGCAACGAGATGATTTTCGCGCTGGCGCTGCTCGTGATTTTTCTCGTCTGGGCACGGGCGGCCGTCATGGTCAGCGTGTTCTTCCCGACGGAGGGCGCTCCGTCGCTCGGGGACTGGCTGTTCTATCTCGGATTCGGTTCCGCCGTCGGTGCCGTCTTTGCGGCGATCACGTTTTCGGCAAGTGCATTCTCGCTGCCGATGATCATGCACCGCAACGTCGACAGCATCACGGCCATCGTCACGTCGGTGAATGCCGTGCTGCGCAACAAGCGCGCCATGATCGTGTGGCTGACGATGATCGTCGTACTGCTGTCGCTCGGCGTCGCGACGGCTTTCGTCGGCCTGATCGTCATCGTCCCCGTCATCGGCTATGCGGCCTGGCACGGTTACCTCGAGACGATCGACGCGGACGAGTTCCCCCGCCACGAGGTCGGCATCACGGCGGTGCCCCGGCCGGATACGCAGAACCGGGCCGGTTGACGGGTCCCGGCGGGCCGTGAAAATCCAACATACTGATTTTATTGCTTTTTTGTGACGCAGATCACAAGACTCGTGAATCAGGCGGCGCCGGCGACGAGCTCCTGCGCAACGAACGACGCACCGAGCAGTCCCGGCTGCGTGTGTGTGATCAGGTAGGTCGGGATGCGCTCCATCAGACGGCGATGCCGGCCTTTGCTCTCGAAGGCGGCGCGAAACGTCCTGTCGGCGAGGACCTCGGGATAGCGCTTGGCGATGCCCCCGGCGATGTAGACGCCGTCGTTCGCACCCAGCGTCAGGGCGAGATCGCCCGCCGCCTGGCCGAGGATCTCGAAAAACAGACGAACGGCCTCGGCCGCGACGCCGGGCCCCGCGGCCGCGGCGCCTATCTCCCGCGCCGACAGGCGGCCCTCGCCGCCGTGCAACTCGAGCAAGGCGGCATGGATGTTCTCGATGCCGGAGCCCGCGACGAGACGTTCCGCCGAGACCCGCCCGAAGCGCGGACGCAGGATCCGCAGCAGTTCGGCCTGCTCATCGGACTCCGGCGCGAAACCGACGTGGCCGCCCTCTCCGGTGATCGCAAGCATGGCGTCCCCGCGATTGCACAGCCCGGCCACGCCGAGACCGGTCCCCGGACCCAGAATCGCAATATCGAAATCCCTGCCTTCGAGATCCGGCCCCTGTATCGCGCCGACCGCGAGCCTGTCCTCCGGACCGATGAACGGGATGGAATACGCGATCGCCTCGAAGTCGTTGAGCAGCCGCACGGAATCGAGATCGAACTCGGATGCCAGCGACGCCGTCGACAGGGTCCAGTGGTTGTTGGTGACGTCGATACCGTGGTCGACGACGGGACCCGCCGCCGCCAGGCAGATCGCATCCGGCACCGGCACGCCGACCGTCGTCAGGTAGTGCCGGACCGCATCGACCGAAGTCTCGAAATCGGTGCACTTGAGTTCGACTTTGTCCTGGTATCCGGGGTGCGCGCGATTCGCCAGTGCGAATCGTGCGTTGGTGCCGCCGATGTCGCCGATCAGCAGGCTCTTATCTGCCATCCTTATCCCCTGTCCTCGTCGCGGGCCGCGGCCCCGCCGGCCGCGTTCACGGCATTTTATATCAACACACCCCGGCGCGATGTGTTACAACAGGCTTGCAGGACGGGGGAGGAATGCAACCGGCACGATGAAGGTCGACAATCCGACATCTCGCGATATCGCCGAACTCGCCGGCGTCTCGCAGGCGACCGTGTCGCGCGCTCTGCGAAATTCGCCGCTCGTGCGCGAGGAAACGCGCGAGCGCATCCAGAAGATCGCCCGCGAACTCAATTACTTCGTCAATCGCCACGCCGCGGGGCTCCGGACGCATCAGAGCAATACGATCGCCCTGCTGCTGTTCGACGAGACCGAAGGCGAGGACGCGCAGATCAATCCCTTCTTCCTGTCGATGTTCGGCTATATCACGCGCGCCGCGTCCGGTCTCGGCTACGACGTCCTGATCTCGCTGCAGCAGCTCAGCGACGACTGGCACATCGAGTACCAGGCCAGCAACCGCGCCGACGGGCTCATCCTGCTCGGATACGGCAACTACGAGGACTATCGCGAGAAGCTCGGCGCCCTGACCGATGCAAACACGCGATTCATCATCTGGGGACCGATGCTCGACGGACAGCCGGGACATTCGATCGGGTGCGATAACCTCGGCGGCGGCTACCAGGCGACGCGGCACCTTCTCTCGCTGGGAAGAAAAAAGGTCGCCCTGCTCGGCACGACGGAACGCTCTCCGGAACACTCGGCCCGCTACGACGGCTACTGCCGTGCGCTCGAGGAGGCGGGCATCGAACCCGACGAGCGCCTCAAAGTCGACGCGACGAGTTCCGACGGTCAGGGATACCGGGCGGTGCTAGAGCTCCTGGCGCGCGACCGGGAATTCGACGCCGTGTTCGCCGTTACGGACGTCATCGCGATCGACGCCTTGCGCGCGCTGGAAGACAACGGGTACTCGATCCCGCACGACGTTGCGGTCGTCGGCTTCGACGACATCCAGCTCGCGGCACACGTCACTCCGCCGCTGACGACGGTGCGCCAGGACATTCGCCAGGCATCCGAAGGACTGGTACGCGGCATCGTCAACCTGATCGAAGGCGAGACGATCGCCGACTCGGCCCTGATGGCGCCGAAGCTCGTCATCAGGGCGTCGTGCGGCGCACTCTAGCCGCCTGCGCCCGGTCCAGCAGTGCCGTGAACTGCGGGTCCGTGACCGGCACATCGTTCAGATAGACGCGCACGCCGTGCGGCGCGATCTCCCCGGCCATTCCGGCAAAGTCCTCGTCGACCTGCACGGCGTGCCCGGTCACGGCATCCTTCCAGGCGCCGCTCGCCGGTAAGCGTCCGAACGTCATCGTCAAAGGCTCGTCGCCGCCGTTCAGCAGGACGAGCGCCGTCTGACTCACGCCGTCTTTGCGGTACACACGAAAGAAACTCGCCGAGCGCCGGCCGAACTCCGTGTCGACCTGCAGACCCCGCTGCAGGGCGATCGAGCTCCTGCGGATAGCGGCGATGCGTGTGAGCGCTGCATGAATCGGATGCGACTTCGCGGCATCGACGCCGTCCTGCCCGAAGTAATTGCGGTTACCCGTGTGCTCGTTGGTCCCGGCCTGGAAGCCGCTCTCGGAACCGTAATACACGACCGGGATGCCGCGGCTCGTGAACAGCCAGTTGTTGGCATCGATGAATCCCGCCGTATCGGCGTTCATGCGATCCATGTCGTGGTTGTCGTAGAAGGTCATGAGCTCGTACGGATTCTCGTAGAGACCCGAGTCGAGATGCAGGTAATCCTGCAGCTCGCCGTACGGCGCACCCTCGGCGAAGACCCGGTTCATCGCCGCCCTGCCGGGGAAATCGAGGACGCTGATCGCGCCGTTCTCCGTCCACGTATGCGGTGCGATCGCCCGGGCGTCGTAATTGAATGCCTCGGAGAACATGAACAGGCCCGGGCGTTTCTCGCGCAGTCGATCGCTGAACGTTTTCCAGTACTCGTGCGGCATGAACGGGATCGTATCGATACGCAGCGCATGGGCGCCCTGGTCGAGCCACTGCGAGTAGGCCGCAACGAAGTACTCCAGCACGTCCGGATTGCGCTCGTTCATGTCCGACAGCTCGCCGAGGCCCGGCTCGCGGTTGTAAAAGTCGTGCAGCGGCTCGTCGTCCCTGAGATCGGCCGGGTGCAGATTGCCGTGATCGGCGACGAGTTCGCCGTTTGCGTCGTACAGCTCGCCGAAGAGCGGCTGATCCGCAGGCATCGTCCAGGCCGGCGAACCGTGGTTGCAGACGACGTCGAGCACGTACCCGAGTCCGTGCTCCTCGCGCAGCCTGCGCGTGAAGTCGGCGAAACTCAGATCGGCCGATTCGAGGTGCTCGTCCACGCGGAAGAAGTTGACGCCCCAATAACCGTGGTAGCCGGTCTTGCCTTTGTCCCCGCCCGGTCCGCGTCCGGGCGCCACGCTGCCCGTGAAGGCCTCGTCCGGGTTGTCGAGGATCGGCGTCGTCCAGATCGCCGTGAAACCCATATCCGCGATGTAGTCCGCGTTTTGCAGGACGCCCTTGAGGTCGCCGCCCAGGTAGCCGATGTTGGCCTCGCCGTAACCCGGTACCCGGATCGGCCGGTCGAACGTGCGCGTGGCGGGATCGGGTCCGCCCTGATCGACGTGGTTGTTCGACGGATCGCCGTCGACGAAACGATCGGTCAGCAGGAAGTACACGGCCTCCGACGCGAACGGCTCGAGTGTGCCGTAGTACTCGCGCGGCGCCGGTCCGGTGTCCGGCGCATCCGAACAGGCGCTGAGCAGCAGCGCAAGAGCCGCCGCGAGATACCTCATCCCGTGGGCTCCGCCGACTTGTCGACGAGCAGTACCAGGACGCCGGCGATGAGCAACGACACGCCGCCGATGACGAGGCCGAAGATCGGCTGCAGGTCGAAGAATTCGCGCAGCAGCAGGCCGAGCAGGCTCGCCGCGACGAGCTGCGGAATCACGATGAAGAAGTTGAAGATGCCCATGTACACGCCCATTTTGCGGGCCGGCAGGTTGTTCGACAGCAGCGCGTAAGGCAGCGACAGGATCGAGGCCCAGGCCATGCCGACGCCCAGTTCGGACACCAGCAGCAACTGCGGGTTGGAAACGAAGTAGAAGCTGATCAGGCCGATACCGCCGAGCCACAGATTGACCAGGTGGCAGACGCGGCACCCGAGGTGGTTGGCGACGAACGGGATCGCGATCGCGGCGAGCGCGGCGAATCCGTTATACGCACCGAACAGCACGCCGTTCCAGTCGACGCCGTCGTTGTAAGCCTGCGTACCGACCCCGGTTGCACCGAAGTGGTGGAAAGCGACCGCCTCGCCCCCGTAGATCCACATCGCGAACAAGGCGAACCACGAGAAAAACTGGACGACCGCGAGCTGCTTCATGACGCGCGGCATGTGGAACCGGTCGTGCATGACTTCGTAGAAGCCGTTGCGGGTGTGCCCGCCGTTCTGCAGGTACGCCGTCAGAACCTGCAGGATACCGAAGGCGATGAACCCGCCGGCGAGTATGAAGAGCTGCTTGTCGAGTCCGTTGCCGGCGACCAGGTACCAGCCGATCGCACCGACGAGGACCCAGACGAGGCCGCCGTTCCGGTACCTGGCGGCCGGGCGAAGCGTCTCGTCACCGTCTTCGCCCGACTTGTCCCGGACCGCTTCGAATGCCGCCAGTTCCCCGGGCGGGTATTCCCTGGTTCGGAACACGGTCCAGGAGACCGCGAGCAGGAATGCCGCGCTGCCGACGTAGAAGGACAGCTTCACGGACAGCGGCACCTCGCCGTCCGGCGCCGTGTTCGGAACGTCCAGCCAGTTGGCCATGACCCACGGCAGGGTCGACGCG
>JAKSCZ010000384.1 GCA_022360335.1 Pseudomonadota bacterium | reverse complement strand
GTCGTCGCCGATCTCTCGTCGGTTCAGTTGAGCTTCGTCGTACCTGCGGTCTGCTACGGCTATATCGCATGGTATGCGCTGCGCGGCCAGGACGAGAGCACGCTGGCGATCTATAGCAAAGCCAAGGCAAAAGCCTGAGAATCCCGGAAGGAACGTTCGATGGTGACGGTTCAGACGTTTTCCAGGCGGCGGGCGGCGCCCGCCGCGACGATACTGGGTTGCCTCGTTGCCTGCGGCGCAGCGGAGCGGCCGGCGACTACGCCGGCCCCGGACGCCGACGTTCTGCGCTACGTCGATCCGTTCATCGGCACCGCCGGCGATCACGGTCAGTTACACCCCGGCGCGGGCATACCGTTCGGCATGATACTGCTCGGACCCGAGACCGCCGGTAACGGTCATTCGGGTTACGACCACGATTCCGGCGCCCTGCTGGGCTTCTCGCACAATCGCTCGTCCGGGGTAGGCTGCCGGGGCGCCGGAGGCAACGTGCTGGTGCGCGCCGATTACGACGCTCCGGCGACGGAAGAGGCTGCGCTGCACAAGGACACCGAGTCCGCGATGCCGGGGTATTACAGCACGCAATACGGCGCCGATCGCATTCGTGCGGAGATGACGGCGACGCGCGCGACCGGGTGGCAGCGATATCGGTTCCCGCGGCCGGGCGTCGTCTATCTGACCGTCGATGCCGGCCATGCGCATCACCGTTCGTACGGTGCGGACTATGCGGTACGGCACGACGCGACGCTCAGCGGTGCGGTCACCGGCGCCACGGTCTGTGACGAGGGCAAATACACGGTGTATTTCAGTCTCGGGGCGGACAGGCGGCCGAACGCCGTCGTCGAGCTCGACGACGAGCGGATGGCGTTCGAATACGCGGTCGACCGGGGCGACGAAATCGTCGTAACGACCGCGCTCTCATCGGTGGACGAAGCGACGGCGTCGCGTCAACGTGCGGCGGAAGCCGACGGGCTCGCTTTCGACGAGGTTCGCGCCGAGGCGGAAGACCGCTGGCGGCGGAGCCTGTCGAGAATCGGGATAAGCGGCAGCGATGAAGATCGGACCCTGTTCTATACGTCGCTGTACCGTGTCT
>JAKSCZ010000279.1 GCA_022360335.1 Pseudomonadota bacterium | reverse complement strand
GAACGGACCGAGCCCATACCTCTGCATCGCTTCGCCCGCCCGCCTGCCGGCCTGGACGGCCACCTTACGCTGTTCCTGAGTCGCTTCCTGCACCTCGTCGTCGATTTGCAGCTCGAGGCGCCGCGCACGGCGACGGACCGGACCGACCGCGCGGCGGCGAGCGGCAACTACGCGCCTGTGCGCGACGACGGCCTCTTCGACGAGCCGGCCGCCGTCTACTACCGCATCCGGGAGGACCGCAAGGTCAGGAACGGCGAGCTGCGCTACTACGACCACCCGAAGTTCGGCGTGCTGGCGCAGGTGAACCGCGTAGAAGAGGACGACGAGGAATCGGAAACGGGCGAGCTGCTCGGTTACCCGCTCGAATAGGGCGCCGGGGAAGCCGCCGGCCGCCGCCGAATATCGGGTCACGGTTCTCAGGCGTCGAGGTGGAATTCCGGCCGGCCGCTCCAGCGTTGAAATCGCTCGTTGATCCTCTGCCACTCCTCGCTCGCGAGCAGGGTCTCGCGCAGAGGATGTCCGGTGCCGTGCAGGCGCGCGAGGCGTACCAGGGACAGCGGGTTCGACCAGTCATTGAGCGCATCCACGGCCCGGTGCGCCCCGTCCCGGTCGTTGCACACCAGGATCATGTCGCATCCGGCGTCGAGCGCGAGCTTCGCGCGGTCCGCCGCCGATCCGTAGTCCAGCGTGGCTTTCATGCTCAGGTCGTCGCAGAGTACCGCGCCGCCGAAGCCGAGGCGCGAACGCAGCTCGCGCTGGATCCAGTACGCCGAAAACCCGGCGGGGTCGGCATCGATCCGCTCGTAGACGATGTGCGCGAGCATGACGCCGGCGATCGAGCCGTTGCCGATCAGCCTCTCGTACGGCCGCATGTCGTCGAGAATCCGTCCGTATTCGCGGCGATCGACGGGCAGTCTGAGATGCGAGTCCGCCAGCACCGCGCCGTGGCCCGGAAAGTGCTTCGCGACGGCCGCCATGCCGGCACTGCGCAAACCGCGCGCAAACAGGTTCGAGAGATCGGCAACGACGTCGGGGTCGCGATGAAACGCGCGGTCGCCGATGATCTCGCTGACACCCCAGTCGAGGTCGACGCAGGGCGCGAAACTGAGATCGATGCCCGTCGCACGCAGTTCCGAGGCGATGAGCCAGCCCGCCTCGCGAGCCGCCCGGCGACCGGCCTCGGCATCGCGGTCGTATTCGCGGCCGATGCGCCGCATCGGCGGTATCGCCGTGAATTCTCCGCGAAAGCGCTGGACCCGCCCGCCCTCGTGGTCGACCGCGACGAGCAACGGCGGGCTGCGCAACGCACGAATCTCGGCGACGAGGTCGGTGATCTGCGCGGCGGATTCGTAGTTGCGCGCGAACAGGATGACGCCGCCTGCCGCAGGTTCGCGCAGCAGATCGCGATCGGCGGGGCTGAGTGAGGTCCCCTCGATGTCGAGCATGACGGGTCCGAGCGACATCCGTTGCTCCTTCGGGCGCTGGCCGCACGGCGATCGAGAGCCCGGGCCCTCGTCACCCTTTCGTGAATACCGCGATAGATTCTACATGCGCCGTGTGCGGGAACATATCGACGATGCCGGCCGACTCGAGGCGATAGCCGTGCTCGCTTACCAGGGTACCGGCATCCCGGGCCAGCGTGCCCGGATGACACGACACGTACACGATGCGCCGTGGCGCCAAACGGTGCATGCAGGCGACGACCGCGGCCGCGCCGCTGCGGGCCGGGTCGAGCAACAGGCGGTCCCAGCCGCCGCGAAGCCAGCTCTCGTTGCCGTCGATGCCGCTGAGGTCCGCGACGCGAAACGAGACGTTCCCGAGTCCGTTGCGATACGCATTCTCGCCGGCGCGTCGGGCCAGCGCCGCGTCGCCCTCGACGCCGAGCACCGTCCCCGCCCTGCGCGCCAGCGGCAGGGAGAAATTGCCGATACCGCAAAAGAGATCGAGGACGCGGTCGTTCTCGCCGGGGTCCAGCCGTTCGACGGCGAATCGCACCATGCGCCGGTTGATCTCGGCGTTGACCTGCACGAAGTCGACCGGCTCGAAAGCCAGGCGCAGGTCGAACTCGGGAAGGCCGAAGTACAGCGGCTCGTCGACGCTTTCCGGGTGGAGCAAGGCGACCGTATCCGGCCCGCCGGTCTGCAGATAGATGCGAAGCGCGTGCACGGCGCCGAATTCGCGAAAGCGCTCGAGATCGGCTTCGGACGGCGAATCCAGCACGCGGAACACGAGGGCGACGCCGTTCTCGGCGACCGCCGCCTCGATCTGGGGCAGGCGCGCGCGGATCGCGAGCCCCCCGATCAGGTCGCTGAGATCCGGAAGCAGCGCATCGAGCGGCTTCGCAAGGACCTCGCAGCGATCCATGTCCGTAACGAACGGCGCATGCCGTTCCCGGAAGCCGACCAGAACGCGGCCCTTGCCGGGGACGTCCCTGACCGCGAGGCGTGCGCGCCGGCGGTAGTGCCAGTCCGGGCCCGTCATCGGCGCGAGCCACTCTCCCGGTGCGACCCCGCCGATGCGCTCGAGCTCGTCCCGGAGCGCCCGTTCCTTGATCGCGCGCTGCTGCGCCGCCGTGACGTGCTGCAGCGAGCACCCGCCGCAGCGCCCGAACGCGGCGCACTTCGCATCGACCCGGGCCGGCGACGCCCGGTGTACCTCGAGCAGTTCGGCTTCGTCGAAATTGCGGCGGGACCTGCGCCGCAGATACGTGACCGTCTCGCCTTCGAGCGCGCCTGCGACGAAGACCGTCTTGCCCCCCGTGTCGGCGACGCCCCGGCCATCGTGCGTCGCCGCGCGAATGCTCGCCGTCTCGGGTTCGCGGCGCCCGCGTCTCGCCATTACCTCCGCCAGGCCTCGAGAAACTCGTCGAGGTGCGGCCGGTCCATGGCCTGCAGCGTATCGCGCACGAGCGAATACTCGCGCTCGAGGTCCTTCTCGTCGAGCTTGCCGCGCATGAACTCGAAGCGCAGGTAGACGAGCCAGGTGTTCAGGACGTCGGTCTCGCAGTAGTTGCGAATCTCGCCGATACCGCCTTCGAGAAACCTGCCCCAGACCTTGTCGCCGCTCATGCCGAGCTTGCCCGGGAAGCCGAGCATGACGGCGATCTCGTCGAGCTTCGCACTGGCGCGCAAATTGAAGTTCGCCAGCACGTCCATGAGGTCGACGTGGCGCCAGTGATAGCGGCTCAGGTAGTTGTTCCATTTGAAGTCCCGGTCGGACTCGCCGATCTCCCAGTACCGCGGGGCCCGGATACCGTTCTTCAACGCGCGATAGTGCAGCACGGGCAGATCGAATCCTCCGCCGTTCCAGGACACGAGGTCCGGCGAATAGCGCTCGATCCCGTCGAAAAAGCGCCGCACGAGTTCGGCCTCGCCGGATTCCTCGTCCCCGAGGCTCCAGACCCTGAATGTGGCCGCCGTGCGGAACGTCACCGAGATCGCGACGACGCGATGCTGGTGCAGCGGCAGGAAATCGTGGCCGACCGCCTGCTGCCGCTTGAATGCCATCGCGGTCGCGACGTCCTCGTCGGACAGGCCGTCGAGATCCAGCAGTTGCCTGCCGAGCTCGACGTCCGGAACCGTTTCGATATCGAATGTGAAGCAGTGCATAAGGTGTCCCGCGGCGCTCAAAGGGCGTTCTCGACGACGGCGAAGGCGATGACGAGGCCCGCATCGTCGGTCAGGCTGACGTGGCCGCTAGCGATGCCGAGGCGCGCGCAGACGCGACTGCCGCGCGCCGACCAGACGACGACGGGGCGGCCCCGGTCGTCGTTGAGGATGCCGACGTCCCGCAGCCAGACGCCGTGCGCGAAGCCCGTGCCCATCGCCTTGACCGTGGCTTCCTTGCCGGCGAATCGCATCGCGAGGAACCGTACCGGGTCGTTCGCGTTCCGGTACAGCTCGAGTTCCTCGTCCATCAGGATACGCTGCGCGAAGCGCTCGCCGAAACGCTCGTAGATACCCTGTACGCGGCTCAGCTCGACGATGTCGGTTCCGATGCCGAAGATCACGCCTTTCCCATTCCCGAGCGCGCATCGAGCATGAGGCGTTTCATCTCGTGTACCGCCGTTGCGAGCCCGTCGAACAGGGCCCGCGCCACGATCGAGTGGCCGATGTTCAGCTCG
>JAKSCZ010000404.1 GCA_022360335.1 Pseudomonadota bacterium | reverse complement strand
GAGGAGAGCTCGATCTTGGCTTTCTCCGCCGCCACCTTGAGACGCTGCAGGGCGAGCGGATCGTTGCGCAGGTCGATCCCCTGCTCCTTCTTGAACTCGTCGGCGAGGTAGTTGACGAGGCGCATGTCGAAGTCCTCGCCGCCGAGGAACGTGTCGCCGTTGGTCGACTTCACCTCAAAGACGCCGTCGCCGATCTCAAGCAGCGAGATGTCGAAGGTGCCGCCGCCGAGGTCGTAGACCGCGATGACCTTGCCGTCCTTCTTGTCGAGGCCGTAGGAAAGTGCAGCCGCGGTCGGCTCGTTGATGATGCGCTTGACGTCCAGGCCCGCGATCCTGCCGGCGTCCTTGGTCGCCTGGCGCTGCGAGTCGTTGAAATAGGCCGGCACCGTGACGACCGCTTCCTTGACGTCCTCACCGAGGTAGTCCTCGGCCGTCTTCTTCATCTTCATGAGGACGCGCGCCGAGATCTCGGGCGGCGCCATCTTCTTGCCGTTCGCCTCGACCCACGCGTCGCCGTTGTCGGCCTTCGCGATCGTGTACGGCACCATCTTGATGTCGCGCTGTACGACGTCGTCCTCGTACCGGCGGCCGATCAGGCGCTTGATCGCGAACAACGTGTTGCCCGGGTTGGTGACGGCCTGGCGTTTCGCCGACTGGCCGACGAGTACCTGGTCGTCCTTCGTGAACGCGACGATCGACGGCGTCGTGCGATCGCCTTCCGAGTTCTCGATGACCTTGGGCGTATCGCCTTCCATCACTGCGACGCAGGAGTTGGTCGTTCCCAGGTCGATGCCGATGACTTTACCCATAATTCCTTGCTCCAAATTCGTCTGGAAAATCCTGAAACTGGTTGTTAGGTGGGGCCTGGGCCCCGTGTTTCAAGCGCCGGAACAAATAGGGTGCCAGTCACCTTATTTTCACCGGAGCGCGTGAGACTTCAAATACGGCCGAAAATAAGGTGACTGGCACCCTATTTGGCTACTCGGCCGCGACGATGACCATGGCCGGCCGCAGCAGCCGGCCGTTCAGCGTATAGCCCTTCTGCACGACGGTCACGACCGAGCCGGGCTCGACGTCGTCGGACGGCTGCACGCTGATGGCCTCGTGCAGCTCCGGGTCGAACGGCTCTCCCGCCGGGTCGACCTCCTCGACGCCGAACTGCTGCATCGTCGCCGCAAGCAGCTTGAGGGTTGCGTGCTTACCCTCGATCAGGCTCTCGACGCTGGCGTTGTCGGCCGCGGCGAGCCCCATTTCGAGCGTATCGCGGACGGCCAGGAGCTCCCGGCTGAAGCGCTCGAGTGCGAACCTGTGGGCATTCTCCACGTCGCGGGCCGTGCGCTTGCGGACGTTGTCGAGCTCCGCTGCGGCTCTCAGATAACGCTCCCAGTTCTCATCGGCCCTGGCCAGCGCTTCGGCGAGCGCCGTCTCCGGATCCGGCGTCTCATCGGGCACCGCAGCCTCGATCCCGGGTTCTTCTCCGTCGGCCGCCACGGCCTGCCCGTCGTCCACCTCGTTACCGACCGTCTCTTCCGGACGCTCCGCATTCATTTCGTGCTCCAAATCAATACCTTAACCGCGATTCGGGCGGCCATTACCGTATTCGATGTGCGCAGTTTGGGGACCGGCACGGAAATATCAAGAGTTCAAGCGAATAAATTCGGCCGGGGATCGCCTCGTGCCGCGACCAACACCAGGGATGTGCGGAAGCGGCGCCGGCTTCAGCCGTGGGCCAGGACACGCTCCAGGAGGCGCGCCGTCACGTCGACGATGGGCACG
>JAKSCZ010000640.1 GCA_022360335.1 Pseudomonadota bacterium | reverse complement strand
TGTATCGCCAACGTCACGAGCAGCCGCATCAGCATGAAAACGGAGCGGTCGCTCAGAATCTTCCAGGACGACTCGTACCTGTCGGCGGATCTCCAGAACAAGACGCTGGCGACCTACACGAAACGCGGCGAAGGCCCGGTCGGGAGCCCCGAGGACGTCGATATCGACAACCAGGGCTTCGGCGACTCGGACGCCTTGCTGGACCAGGCCAGGGCCTTCCTCGACTCGGTCGCCAACGGCACGCCGCCGCTCGTCAGCGGGCGCACGGGGATGGAGGCGCTCGAAACCGCAACCGTCATCGGCGACCTGATACACGGAGACCGACGCACATGAAGATTCCCTATTTCGCGCCGGCGCGGTCCCTCGAACCGATCGCCGCGGAAGTGAACGCGCGCCTGCTCGAAGTTGCGCACAGCGGCGCGTACATCCTCGGCAGGAACGTCGCGGCGCTCGAGGCGCAGGCGGCCGGGTATCTCGGCACGCCCGAGACGGTCGCGCTCAACTCGGGCACGGACGCGCTGCACCTGGCGCTCGCCGCCCTCGGCATCGGGCCCGGCGACGAGGTCGTCACCTCACCGTACACCTTTGCCGCGACCGTCGAAGCCATCGAGTACGTCGGCGCGACGCCCGTGCTCGTCGACATCGAGGCCCACACGTTCAACATCGACGCCGGCCTGATCGAGGCTGCGATCACCGGGAGCACCCGGGCGATACTGCCCGTGCACATGTTCGGCCTGCCGGCCGACATGCCGGCCATCATGGCGATCGCGGACGAGCACGGACTCCGCGTGGTCGAGGACTGCGCCCAGAGTTTCGGCGCAGCCGTCGGCGGCAGGAAGGTCGGCGCGATCGGTGACTGCGGCGCCCACAGTTTCTATCCGACCAAGACGCTCGGTGGCATCGGCGACGGCGGGCTCGTGAGCGTACGCGACCCAGACCTTGCACGGCGGATGCGCATGCTGCGCAATCACGGCATCGGCGACGGCGGCGAACACAGCTACCTCGGCTTCAACAGCCGTCTCGACGAGATCCAGGCCGCGGTCCTGATACCGAAGCTCGCACGCATCGACACATCGAACGACCGGCGTCGCGAGATCGCGGCCCGGTACAACGAGGCCCTGTCGGCTACGGGCGCAGCCGTCCCCGGCGCCCCGGGGGGCGCCCGTCACGTGTACGGGTACTACACGATATGCATCGAGAACCGCGACGAGGTGCGCGCGAAGCTCGGCGAGGCGGGCATCGCGACGGCCGTCTACTACGCCAAGCCGCTGCACCGGCACGAGCACTTCTCGAAGACCTGCCGCTGGACGTCCCTCGACGTCGCCGAGGCGCTCGGCAAGCGCGTGATCTCGCTACCGGTCTTCCCGGAGATGACCGACGAAGAAGTCGACTACGTGGCGTCGACGACGGCGTCCCTGCTCGCCTGATCGAGTCCGTCCATCGCGGCCTGCATCTCGCCGCGGATACGCTCGAGGTCTTCCATCGACGCGCCGCGCGGCACGTCGATCGGTTCGCCGATGGCGATCACTATCCTCGCGAACGGTTTGGGGATCACGAAGCGGTCCCAGGTATTCAGGGTCCACGCGCGGCTGGCGGCGAAGCCGAGCGGAACGAGCGGCGCACCCGTGAGGCGCGCCATGAGAACGGTACCCGGCTTGAGTTCGAAGGCAGGGCCGCGCGGCCCGTCCGGTGTCGTAATAATCGACACGCCGCGTTTCATCAGCGCCCGGGCATCGCGCAGCACGAGAGCGCCCGTCCGCGCCGCGGACCCGCGGATGACCTCCGCGCCCCAGGACCTCGCAATGCGTGCCGGCACGTCGCCGTCGACGGATGCCGAAACGATGAAGCCGGCCCTGAAGCCGCGCCGGATCCACTGCCGCATGAGGTTCGAGAGCACGAGGTGCTGGGCGTGCCAGTAGCACGGAGCGCACGCGCCGTGATCCTGCGCGACGATCCGGTCGGCGACGTCTTCGCCGATGACCTTGTCGATGCGGTAGGTCGCGTTGAGCAGGTGGATGATGCCGCGGAGCAAGGGCAGGCCGACGGCATGGACGATCTTGCGCCCGGCCGACAGGCGGCGCTTGCTGTCGGCGCTGCGGCGGGATTCGACGTCGGAATAGTCGGTTGCGGGCTTGTTGTCGCTCATTGGCGCGATTTTACGCGATCCGGAATTCTCCAGATAGCCGGATGCGTGTCGCGGCGTCCGGGAAATCAACGACCGGTTACTGGTCGTCGTCGAGTGGTTTCCATTAGCGGCACAGGCGGTGACAGTTGGGGCAGTCAATAAAAAACGTAGAAATCGAAGAGCTATCTGACCCATTCCGGCCGGTCGTTAAACATCTCGGTTCTATCCGATAGCTACGAGTGAACGCGCTATTCTGATCAATTCTGTAGTCCGAACAAAATCAGGCTCGGTCGCCCACCATCTCTTTCAGCTCAAGCATTGATGCCTTGGCTTGGGTCAGCAGCCAGTCTCGGAATATCTCTGTTTGTTGTCGTCGTAATGAATCATGCTGAAACTCAATTCGGTATGAATGATTGGACCACTGCCCTTCCTCTATCGGAAAAGGCGTATCGAGCTGACCTTCTTCGATCTTCTGCTTTATCAGTCCGATCCCGCAAACCAGAAAGCCAGCGTTCGCGTAAACGGCCTCAAGCGCGTGCATAACGTTCTTGTACCGTATTCCCAATCCGGGAGAAGTCTTCCGGTAACCGTATTTTCCGATCCACTCCGGCCACCCGATACCGCCTTCGTTCAACGTATAACAATCAAGATGAAGCAAGGGAAAGCCTTCGAGCATCGTATTTTTTGGCTGTCCGGATATTCTCTTGGTATTTTCTGGGGAGCCTACGGGTGCCAGGTAATCGCGAAATAGGACGTCTTCGGTTTCAGAGCCTCGCTCCTCGCCAAACCAGATTTCGCAGTCTGACTTACCTAACCGTACCGGGATGTCGCCCGTTCCGTTGATGCAGAAAAGTATATTCGGATTCTCTTTTTGAAATTCCGGCAGACGAGGCTGTAACCACAACTCGGCCCAATCACTGTCAGCGGTGATATGAATCTCATTGACACGCTGAAAGTCCAGAATACGCGCCACCGTCTCGAGCTCGCGAAACCCGGCACTGAGATGCGCCATTGCAGCCTCAAGCTCTTTCGTTGCTCGCGTTCCGGATCGACCCCGAACGATGAGATCAAAGCCGAGATAGTCTTCGATTGCTCGGATTCTTTGTCCAAGCGCTGCCGGAGTAATCGCTAGTTCAGCGGCGGCATCTTTGAGTGAGCCCTTTCGAATCGAGAGCTCCAGTGCCTGCAACGAACGAAGATGGGAAACGATCGTCATCATTTCAATATAAAGAAATTCTTTATTAAGATAAAGATTATTTAGCTTGTACGTGCGCCGCGATTATCGAGAATGTGTTCCATCATTCACGCATTGGCGGAGATTCAAGATGAGCCAGCTAAAACGCTTCCTGATTGAAAGGGACATTCCCGACATCGGTTCGATGTCAACAGTCGAACTATGCGGCGCAGCGCGTGCTTCGAACCAGGCCATCGAACAACTTGGAGGGGACATACAGTGGCAACATAGTTACGTTGCGGGCGACAAGACATTTTGCGTTTACCTTGCAAAGGACCACGCCACGATAGAGAAGCACGCAGAGCTCAGCGGGATACCGGTTTCAAATATCACGGAGGTATCCGAGATCATTGATCCTCTCACTGCAAATAATTAGTCGCTGCTCGCCGCGAGTGCTTTTGGCCGAAAGGAGACGATCTCTTCCGTCGCAAGCGCGTTCAGGCTTACTTTGAATTTAAATTGACTTTGGCTAGCTCGGCCGGGGTCGTATAACACTTATCTCAGTCAACGGGCTTGACTGACCACCGACGACGAGTTCGTCACTCTCCCGGACGGCGTCCGGACCATAGCGGGAAGCTTTTTTCATTCGCTCGCAATGCGAGCGACGGATTTCTTTTTGCTTTAAGGAGTGACGATCATGTCAACTGCACATCAGAGAGAAATGGTGGGCCCCCGGGGAATCGAACCCCGAACCTGCGGATTCAGCTTCTCGGCCATTTCTGACCGGACTGGACTATCTCATCACCCCGAAGGGTGTCGGGCGCTTACGCGGTCTGTGATCCGTTCTCCGCTAGTCTCTGAACCTTCCCCGTCCGTGGGGCTTGGCTGCGGATTGCCGTAGGCTGTCGCCCTTAGGTTTCCCGCAATTCACCCGATGCTCACCGACGACTTTCACCGCCGGGGCTCACTTGCTGTAAGAGTCCGTTGCTCTGCCTGATTGAGCTAGAGGCCCAAGGTAGTCCGGCGTAACTGGGTTGACGTGGGGGGTGGACGATGGGACTCGAACCCTGGTCGATGACAGCCGCCATCACGTCTCGACCGCTATCGACCGGACTGCGGCCGACCGGGATCACAACCCGGGGCTCTACCCTGCCGCTTCGCAGCCCCGCTCGCTACACCCACCTCGTTCTAGTCGAACTGGG
>JAKSCZ010000459.1 GCA_022360335.1 Pseudomonadota bacterium | reverse complement strand
ATCGTCTCGAGGCCGATGACGGCTTCGAACAGTGCGTTCTCGCTGCGGGTCCGGCGCCGCTCGCTGTCGTTCCGGTTGGGTTTCATCAGTGTATTAGTGTAACAGTACGTTAGTACATTATTACATCCGGACCGCCGGCGCAAGCCCGGCATTTGAGGTGTCAGTCACCCTATTTCCGGTCCGGGCGGGCGAAATAGGGTGACTGACACCCTATTTGATCGTTTCATGTGAATCCAAAGAAAACACCGGCCTGCAGGTTGACTCGGGGCGCGAAACGCCAATACACTCGCGGAAACTCATCGAGACCGGTCGAGGGATAGGCCCGACGACGCCGGGGCAACCAGCGGACTTAACCACTCCGCAAAGGTGCCAACTCCTGCGATGTCACGAGACATCGAAAGATGAGGGTTACTGCAGCGCCGGCTTTTACATCTAACAGGGCGATGGGCAGGACAACCCTTCCCTTGCGGGCTTCGCGGGGTTCCGATGAGAAGAAAGGAACTTTAATGCGGAGACCGACAATGAACCCTCCTGTCAGCAAAGCCACCGGCGCGGTTCGTGCGTCCATCGAATCGGACGCCCAGCACGGCGCCGTCGTGCCCCCTTTGCACCTGAGCTCGAACTACGCGTTCGCGGGCTTCGGTGAGCCCCGGCGATACGATTACACGCGCTCGGGCAATCCGACACGCGATGCACTGGCGGACGCGCTCGCCGAGCTCGAAGGCGGCGCGGGTGCCGTGATTACGGCATCGGGCATGGGCGCGCTGACGCTGCTCACGCAGTTTCTGAGGCCCGGGGACACGATCGTCGCACCGCACGACTGCTACGGCGGCACCTACCGCTTGTTCGAGCAGCAGTCGCTCAAGGGCGTCTTCGAGGTCGAGTTCGTCGATCAGACCGATCTCGGGGCGCTGCGCGACGTGTGCAGGCGCGTCGCGCCGAAGATCATTCTCACCGAATCGCCGTCCAACCCGATCCTGCGCATCGCCGATCTCGCGGCGATTCGCGACATCGCGACGCAGTGCGGCGCGCTGTTCGCGGTCGACAACACGTTCCTCTCGCCCGCATTGCAGAACCCGATCGAGTTCGGTGCCGACCTGGTCGTCCATTCGACGACGAAGTACATCAACGGCCACAGCGACGTCGTCGGCGGCGCAATCGTCGCGGCGACCGACGAACTCGCGGAGCGATGCACGTATTGGGCCAACGTCGTCGGCATCACCGGCGCACCGTTCGACAGCTTCATGACGCTGCGCGGACTGCGCACGTTGCACCCCCGCATCCGCCAGCACGAGGAAAACGCAGGCCTGATCGCCGGCATCCTCGAGGACCGGCCGAACGTCGGCAGGGTGTACTACCCGGGTCTCGAGAGCCACGAAGGCCACGCACTCGCCCGAAAGCAACAGCGCGGTTTCGGCGGCATGGTCAGCTTCGAGATAGACGGCGGCGAAGCGGCGGTGCGGGCGTTCGTCGGGCACCTGCGATACTTTTCGCTGGCCGAGTCGCTCGGCGGCGTCGAGAGCCTCGTCTGCCATCCTGCATCGATGACGCATGCGCCGGTTTCGGAAGAGCGCAAGGCGGCGGCCGGAGTCACGCCGGCCCTGGTGCGTTTGTCGATCGGGCTCGAGAGCGCGGACGACCTCGTCGAAGACCTGCTGCGGGCGCTCGAGGCCGCGCGTAAAGCGCCGCAACTGGCGGCCGTCGCAACGGGCAGCTGTTGACGCGCTCGTGAGTCTTCCGACGCACCTCCGGTCGCGGATCGCGAAGGATACGCAATTCCTGGGCGTCCCCGGCGACTTCGTGCTCGAGAACGGCGAGGTCCTGCGCGATGTCGAGATCGCCTATCGGACCTGGGGAGACATCGAGAACGCGCAGGACCGCGCAATCCTGATCTGCCACGCCCTGACGGGTTCGGCCGACGTGGAGGCCTGGTGGCCCGGCATCATCGGCCGGGGCGGGGCGTTCGATCCGGACCGCGATTTCATCGTCTGTGCGAACGTACTCGGCAGTTGCTACGGCACGACGGGGCCCGTCAGCTTCAGGCCGGGCACGAAGACGCGCTACCGGGCCGATTTTCCGCGCGTGTCGATACGCGACATGGTCGAGCTCGAGCGGGTCCTGCTGGACGAACTCGGCGTCGATTCCGTCGAACTCGTCACCGGACCCTCGCTCGGCGGTATGCAGGCACTCGAGTGGGCAATCATGTATCCGGAGCGCGTCGGCAGTGTCGTCCCGATCGGCGTCGGGGGACGCCATTCGGCCTGGTGCATCGGCGTCAGCGAAGCGCAGCGTGCCGCGATCGCGGCGGATCCGGACTGGAACGACGGCTACTACAGCGACGACAGGCCGCCGGCGGCGGGCCTGGCGGCGGCGCGCATGATGGCCGTGTGCACGTATCGCAGCTGGCAGAGCTTCGACGAGCGCTTCGGTCGCGAGCGGCGCGACGACGAACGGTTCCAGGCGCAGTCCTATTTGCGGCACCAGGGCAGGAAGATCAACGAGCGCTTCGATGCGAACGCCTACGTGGCGCTGACCCACGCGATGCACACGCACGACCTGGCGCGCGGACGGGGCGACTACCCGGACATCCTGCGCTCGATCGGGCAGCCCGCACTCGTCGTGTCGGTCAGCTCGGACGCGCTGTATCCGCCCGAAGAACAGCGCTGCCTGGCGGATCGTCTTCCCGATGCGCGCTACGAGATACTCGATTGCCCGCACGGGCACGACGGTTTCCTGATCGAAACGGAAGCGCTCGGCGCGATGATCGGGGAATTCCGGGAACGGCGGGAGGCGAACGCGCAGCGGCGCGCGATCAGCCCAGGCGGCGAATGATCTCGTCGGTCATCGCGGCCGTCGACAGGGGCGTTTCGCCCTCGGCGGCGATATCCGCCGTCCGGGCGCCGTCGCGCACGGCATCCGCGACGGCCTGTTCGACTGCGGCGGCTTCGACGTCCAGGCCGAGGCTGTGCCGCAGCAGCATTGCCGCGCTCGCGATCGCGGCGCAGGGATTGGCGAGTCCCGTACCCGCGATGTCGGGCGCCGAACCGTGGATGGGCTCGTACAGCCCGGCCTTGCCGTCGCCGATCGATGCGGACGGCAACATGCCGAGGGAACCCGCGAGCATCGATGCCTCGTCCGTCAGGATGT
>JAKSCZ010000226.1 GCA_022360335.1 Pseudomonadota bacterium | reverse complement strand
GCCGTGGACCCTGGCGTCGTTCATGAGCCGGCTCGACGACGATCGCGTCGTAAACGACGCCCTCCTGTTCGGCGTGCGCGGCACGTTCCGGCCGCCCCGGACGGGCCTCGAGATCGGGATTTCCCGCACGGCCCAGTGGTGCGGGGATGACCGGCCGTGCAGCGCCGAGACGTTCGCGGACCTGCTGCTGGGCAGGGACAATCGCGGCGTCAACGTAGACCCGCAGGACGAACCGGGCAATCAGCTGGCCGGCTTCGATATCCGTTGGCGACTTCCGAAGAAGCTGCCCGTGGCGCTCTACATGCAATGGATCGGTGAAGACGGCCGCGCGAGCGGACTGATCGGAAACTGGGTCCGGCAGCTGGGGATCGAACACTGGGGAAGCCTGGGTGGGCAGGCATTTCGCGCGCACGTCGAAGTATCCGATACCCAGGCGCGCCAGGGCGGATTCGGCCTCAGTGACCCCAGGGTGAACTACACGTACAATCACTACATTTACCGGACGGGCTACCGTTACGAGCAGCGATCGTTGGGGCACGGGATGGACGGCGACGGCCTGATGTATTCACTCGGATCGACGCTGGTCGGTGAGAACGGCAGCACTTGGGATATTTCCTTGCGATCTATCGAGATAAACCGGACCGGGACGCCCGATCCTCGCCATTCCTTGTCGAGGACCCCCGTCGATCGGATCGACGCCCTGATAACTCATGAGAGAACCGTCCGGTTCGGGCGAATCCGCGCCGGAATCGGCTTCGTGCGGGTAGACGACAGCCTGTCGGACGGTTCGACGACGGACGTTACCGGGTTCATTCGATGGAGTTCCAATTGAACTACAGACAGTTGGCTTCGGCCTTGTTGATTCTGTTTCTTTATGCGACTTCGTTGGCGCAATCGGTGCAACTCACGCCGGAACAGAGGCGAATGCTCGATGCGCTGCCGTCTGCACAACGCGCGCAGGCGGAAGCGGCAATGCGCCAACTGCAGGCGCAGCAGTCAGAGAGCCTCTTGCGGCCCGTCAGCGAGGTAAGGGAGGACGAGCTTCCGGAAGCCGAGCCGACCTTCGATCTCGACGAGCCGGACGAAGAGGAAGTCCCGAGAGCGGAATCCGGCAGCCGCATCGTCCTCGAGATCGTGCCCAAACTGACGCTGGACAAGGATGCAGCCGAGGAACTGGCCGACGATCGGCTGCTGAGCAGTCTCGTCGGTATCCACCATCTGGTTCTGGACGAGTCGGGTGCAATGTCGTTGAAGGGACTGGAAGCGATTCCCTTGCTGGGACTCGGCGAAGCCGATATCGAAACGCGGCTGAGCGCCGAGCCGTATCTTGCGCTGTTCGACGTCACCGCCCGCATTCTGGAAATGAGCCCGACCGGCGCTGCGGCGCTGCAGCCGTTCGGCTACGACGTCTTCGAATCGCAGGATACGACTTTCGATCCGTCGGTCACGGGCCCGGTGCCGGCGGACTACGTCCTGGGGCCCGGCGATTCGATTCGCGTACAGTTGTTCGGCAACGAGAACGGCGTGTACGAGTTCGACGTAACCAGGGACGGCGTCCTGAACCTGCCGGAACTCGGGCCGATCAACGTCTCGGGTCTCACATTCTCCGAATTGCGCCGCGATCTGCGCAACCGCGTTTCGGAGACGCTGATCGGAACCGAGGTCAGCGTCAGCATGGGTCAGCTTCGCACGATCAGGGTATTCGTGCTCGGCGACGTCAACGCGCCGGGCTCGTACGTCGTCGGCAGTCTCGCGACGATCAGCAGTGCCTTGTACCGAAGCGGCGGCATCAGTGAGGTCGGGTCGCTTCGCCGCGTGCAGTTGAAAAGGAACGGCCGTGTCGTCGCCAACCTGGACCTCTACGACCTGCTGTTGAACGGCGATACCTCCGGCGACGTGCGGCTGCAAACGGGCGATGCGATATTCGTCCCTCCGGTCGGGCCGACGGTCGGCGTCGGCGGGGCAGTGAGAAGGCCCGCGATTTACGAGTCGAAGGGCGGGTTGACGGCGTCCGATGCCGTCAGGCTCGCGGGGGGGCTGGCGCCGGATGCGTTTCCGAAGGCGGCGACGGTCGCACGGATAGACGACAACGGCGAGCGAACGGTCATCTCGGTCGACGTTTCGGCCGAACGGTCCGGGCCGTTCGCGGTTCTGGACGGCGACGTCCTGACGGTTCCGGAAGTCCTGCCCGATTTTCAAAGAGCGGTGATGCTCCAGGGGCACGTGTACCGTCCCGGAGCGTTCGAATGGAGACCCGGTCTTCGTCTGACCGACGTCGTCCGGTCGCCGCAGGAACTGAAGCCCGGCGTCGACGATCGATACGTCCTGATCCGCAGGGAGCGGGTCCGGGGGCGGCCGATCGAGGTCCTGTCGGCCGATCTGGCGGCGGCGTTCCGGGAGCGGGGCGGTGCCGAGGACCTGGAACTCGCCGAACGCGACACGATCTACGTGTTCGGAATGGAATACGGTCGCCAGCGAATCGTCGCGTCGTTGCTCGATGAGCTGCGCCTCCATTCGACGCCGGATCGCCCGTTCCGCAAGGTAGAGATATCGGGGGACGTCCGGGCCCCGGGCGAGTATCCGCTCGATCGGGGTATGCGCGTCAGCGACCTGATTCGGGCTTCCGGGAATCTCGGCGAGAATGCGTACACGCTGAAAGCCGAGCTGACGCGGTATTCCGCGACGTCTCGTGAGATACGCGAAGTCGATGTCGTCGACGTGGACCTCGCAGCCGTATTGCGCGGCGACGCCTCCGCCGATCCGTTGCTGCAGGCGCATGACCACGTCAGCATTACGCGCGTTCCGCAATGGGAATCGGCCTGGTCGGTCACGCTGGACGGCGAAGTGCGGTTTCCCGGCATCTACCGGGTCCGGCGGGGCGAGAACCTGCAATCGGTGCTCGAGCGTGCCGGGGGGCTGACCGACGAAGCGTTCGCCGAAGGTGCGGTATTCCTGCGGGAGTCTCTGCAGGAGCAGGAGCGCGAGCAGATCGAGGTACTGGCAAGGCGTATGGAGGCCGATCTGGCAAGTCTCTCACTGCAGTCCGTCGATACGTCGGGTGCGGAGACGCTGTCGACGGGACGGGCGCTGCTCCGGCAGCTCAGGGCGACCGAACCGACGGGGAGACTCGTCCTGAGCCGCGATCTGCTGCTCGGCAGTGAATCCGGTACGGAACTGCAGGTCGAGTTGCGCGACGGCGACATGCTGCTCGTTCCGCAAAAGCCGCAGGTGGTGACGGTGATCGGCGAGGCGCAACAGAATACGTCGCACCTGTATCGTCAGGACCTGTCCCGGAACGACTACATCGAGATGAGCGGGGGCCTGACTCGCCGTGCGGACAAGGGTCGAATCTACATCGTCCGCGCGAGCGGCACCGTCGTCCCGGGGGGGCGATCGAGATGGCTGGGCCGGGATTCCGGTGCGGACATTCTCCCCGGCGACACGATCGTCGTTCCGCTCGACACCGACCGGATGCGGC
>JAKSCZ010000016.1 GCA_022360335.1 Pseudomonadota bacterium | reverse complement strand
GGACCGTCCTGATCGTCATCGCCGCAAGCGCGGCCCTGTTCGCCGCCGTCGCGGTCGCATTCCTGCTGTTTTTCGATCCCAACGACTTTCGCGAGGACGTCGAATCGGCCGTCAGGGAAGCGACGGGGCGCGATCTGAGCATCGCGGGCGACGTCGATCTGAAGATCGTCCCCTGGCTGGCGGTATCCGTCTCGGACGTTACGCTGAGCAATGCGCCGGGATTCGGCGACGAAGCATTCGCGCGGCTCGACAGCGCGGAGCTCAGCGTGAAGTTCTGGCCGTTGATCCTGCGGCAGACCGTCATCGTCGGCACGGCCGGGATCGACGGCCTGGTAGTACGTCTCGAGGTCGACGAAGACAATGTGGGCAACTGGGAAGACCTGGCGGCGACGAGCGACCGCACGGCGGACGACGAGGCGGCCGGCGGCCGGCCGGCCGCCGGCAGGTTCGCGGTCGCGGGCGTCGCCGTGCGCAACGCGACGATCTCGTACGCGGCCGGCGGCAGCGCGTACTCGCTCGGCGAGGCGGACGTCGAAATCGGCCGTGTGACGGCCGCCGCCGGCACGCTGTCCGTCGACGGCGTGTCGCTGGAGGGCATCGTTTCGGGAGTGGCCGAGGTACCGTCGAGCCTGTCGTTCGAGACGGCCGGCATCGTGCTGGATACGGCCGCGAACGTCGCGACGATGCAGCCGGTCGAGATCTCCGTTCTCGGCATCGACGTCGATGCCGATATCGAGCCGTTCTCCTACGCGGGCGAGGTACGGCCGAAGGCGGCGATCAGGGTCGATGCGTTCTCGCCGCGCAGCGTCATGACGCTGTTCGGCGTGGAGCCGCCGGAGACGGCCGACCCGGCGGCGCTGGGCTCGATGGCGATCGGCGCGAACGCGCAGGTCGGTGCGGAGGCCATCCGCCTGACCGATATCGACTTCAGGGTCGACGACACGACGTTCACGGGCTCGCTCGCGCTGCCGCTGGGTGAGACGAACGGTTTCCGTTTCGATCTCAGCGGCGACGCGATCGACCTCAACCGCTACATGGCGCCGGCGACCGGCGACGTCGTCGAGGCCCGGGGCGAGACCGCGCCGGTCGAAATCCCGGCG
>JAKSCZ010000622.1 GCA_022360335.1 Pseudomonadota bacterium | reverse complement strand
CATGCCATTACGAGCGACCCGCTGGTCATCGCGAACCGGCTCTACGTCCAGAGCGACGGCGGCGGTATCGCTGCCTACGTCATCGTCGACGACCGGCCGCGTCGTTCGGCGCCCGACATTGCGGAAGACGAGGCCTGACCGGCGGTGAAGGTGACCCTCGATGCTCCCTGTCATCGCCCTCGTCGGTCGGCCTAACGTCGGAAAGTCGACGCTCTTCAATCGACTCACCCGGTCGCGCGACGCGCTCGTCGCCGACTACCCGGGCCTGACGCGGGACCGCAAATACGGCTTCGGCAAGCTCGGCCCGATTCCCTATCTCGTCATCGACACCGGCGGAGTCGCCGGCGGGGAAGAGGGCATCGACGAGGCCATGGCCGGACAGACCGTGAAGGCGCTGCAGGAAGCGGATGCCGCGATCGTCATGGTGGACGGGCGCAGCGGTCTCACGGCCGCCGACGAGCACGTCGCGGATCTTGCGCGACGGCACGCCGGGAAGACGTGGCTCGCCGTCAACAAGGCCGAAGGTCTCGACGGCGCGACGGCGAGCGCCGATTTCCATGCCCTCGGCCTCGGCGAGCCGCTCGCCGTTTCGGCCGCGCACGGCGACCGGGTCGCCGCGCTCATGGACGACGTGCTGGGCGGGTTCGAAGTCGATGAGGCCGGCCCGGAAGCCGATGACGAACACGCGTTGCGACTGGCGATCGTCGGGCGGCCGAACGTCGGCAAGTCCACGCTCGCCAATCGCCTCCTCGGCGAGGACCGGCTCGTCGTCTACGACGAGCCCGGGACGACCCGCGATACGGTCGAGGTGCCGTTCGAGCGTAACGATAGCAAGTACCTGCTGATCGATACCGCCGGCATCCGGCGCAGGTCGCGCGTCAGCGAGACGATCGAGAAATTCAGCGTCGTCAAGGCACTGCAGGCGATCGAGAAAGCCCACGTCGTCATCGCGGTACTCGATGCGCGGCAAGGGGTGACCGAACAGGACGTCAGCCTGCTCGGCCTCGTGCTGGAACGCGGCCGCGCGCTCGTCGTCGTAACGAACAAGTGGGACGGCCTGTCGGCCGGGCAACGCAAGCAGGTACGCGACGACCTCGACCGGCGCCTGCCGTTCCTCGATTTTGCAGAGCGCATTACGATCTCGGCGCTGCACGGCACGGCGGTCGGCGACCTGCTGCCGGCCGTCGAACGGGCGTACAGGGCCGCAACGCGTGACCTGTCGACGACCGAACTGACGGGCGAACTCGAAGCCCTGGTCATGGAACACTCGCCGCCGATGGTGCGCGGGCGCCGGATCCGCTTGCGCTACGCGCACCAGGGAGGGCGCAATCCGCCCGTGATCGTCATTCACGGCAATCAGACCGATCGCCTGCCCGAGTCGTACCGGCGTTACCTGATCAACCGCTTCCGCAAGGCGTTCAAGCTCAGGGGAACGCCGGTGCGCCTGTCGTTCAGGACGAGTGACAATCCGTACAAGGGCAAACGCAACAAGCTGACGCCGCGGCAGGAACGCAAGCGTGCGAGGCTCATGAAGCGTGTGAAGAAATAGCCGGGATATACTGAACGCATGACCGCTGCGCGCAAACTCGTGACCTTCGACTGCCGCTTCCGCATGCACCGCGCGGGCTGCATCGAGTCGCCGACGCTCGCCTACGAAACGTGGGGCGAGCTCAACGACGCGCGCGACAACGCGATCCTGATTTTCACGGGCCTGTCGCCGTCCGCGCACGCGGCGTCATCCGCGGAAGACCCGACGCCGGGCTGGTGGGAGGAGATGATCGGCGCGGAGCTGCCGATCGACACCGACCGCTACTTCGTCATCTGCGTCAACTCCCTCGGCAGTTGTTTCGGCTCGACGGGGCCGGCCTCGGTCAATCCCGAGACCGGCAGGCGATATCGCCTGTCGTTTCCCGTGCTGACGCTCGAGGACGTGGCGGAGTCCGCATGGCTCGTCGTGCAGCATCTCGGCATCGACGTATTGCACACGGTCGTCGGCTGCTCGATGGGCGGAATGAGCGGCCTGGCATTGTGCGTGCGCCGTCCGGAGTCGGTCCGGCAGTTCATCTCGATCTCGTCGGGTACGCGCGCGATGCCCTTCTCGATCGCGGTTCGCTCCCTGCAGCGCGAGATCATCCGCTCGGACCCGAAGTGGAAAAAGGGCGACTACGATGTCGGCGACCCGCCGATCATCGGGCAGCGGCTCGCCCGCAAACTCGGCATGATCACGTACCGCTCGCCCGAAGAGTGGGTGCAGCGTTTCGGTCGCGAGCGCTCGACCTCGCACGAGCGCATCGAAGACCAGTTCGTTGCCCGGTTTTCGGTCGAGTCGTACCTCGAGAATCACGCCCGCAAGTTCACGGGTGCGTTCGACCCGAACTGCTATCTGTACCTGTCGCACGCATCGGACCTGTTCGACCTCGCCGAGTACGGCGGTTCGCTCGATGCGGGGTTCAGGCGCCTGCAGCTCGAACGCGTGCTCGTCATCGGTGTGACGTCCGACATCCTGTTCCCGCTCGAGCAACAACAGGAACTCGCCGACGGCATGTCCGTCAACTGCACGGACACGCAGTTCGCCGCGCTCGACTGCATCAAGGGACACGACTCCTTCCTCGTCGAGATGGACGCCTTCCGGCCCGTGATCTGGGACTTCCTGGCGTAGGAGCGGCTTCAGCCGCGACCCGGTTCGGGCCTGAAGGCCCTCCTACTTCCCGGCGTAGGAGCGGCTTCAGCCGCGACCCGGTTCGGGCCTGAAGGCCCTCCTACTTCCTGGCGTAGGAGCGGCCTCAGCCGCGACCCGGTT